>JBGSIG010000771.1:0-9824 GCA_041742655.1 Ferruginibacter sp.
GTTGGTTCTACCCTGTTTTTACTATTTTCTTTTATCACAGGTATTCCTTTTTTTGGGATCGGCTTCTTTTTGATATGTAATGTGATCGTTATCTTAAACAAGAAGTTCATAATCTCACTAAATAAAATTGATAAGAATGTAAACAGCTATCAATACCTTAAAAATTTTGATGGTTGGCTGAAGGAACATCTATCTTTTAACAGAAGAATGGCCCGCTTGTATTATCCTCTATTTTTCTTGACCATGGTACTGGGCTTCTGGTTTTCTCATTATGGCCAGGCCGCATTTAATTATATTTTATCAAAACCCAATGGTATATACCTGGTAAATGGAATACCCGCTTTTTGGGCACTTACTGTCATCATCATTACAGGTATATTGGGATTTTTTGGAGGTCGTATTTATAATTGGGATGTGAATATAGTGTATGGCCGTGTGTTTAAAAAGCTGGACGAAATAATATCTGACATGGAAGAGCTAAGAAGCTGAGCTGTATAAAAAATATTAAAATACAAAAAATATGAAGCAGGCTGTAATAATTTGATCCGTGAAGCCACTAACCAATAAAAGAACAACATTATGAGTATAAATAAAACCGTGAATTATTTTAAAGACCTTTTAACAGGCACTGCCAAAAAAACGGAGATCAGGTTGTATGAAAAATACATTGCCGTGTTGTCTGACTTAAAGAATAAGGATTTAAGCGAAGATCAATTAACCTCCATAGAATCGGAGCTTAATGACCTACAACTTGATGCCAGCACTGGCAACAGAAAAAAATACCTGGAAAAACAATTTGAAAAATTTTCCACATACCTTAAAAAAGAATTTTCCTTTATCATCGAAGGGTATTATACTACCATGGGCGTTACACTTGGACTGTTATTTGGAGTGGTATCCGGAACTGTTTTTGGGTCGTTCTTTGAAAGATCTTTGAGCATAGCAATGGGCATATCTTTTGGCCTTTTAGCAGGCATTGTAATTGGTAAATACCTGGATGAGGAAGCGGCAAAACAAAACAGGGTTTTGAAAGCAAAATAACTGCAAGGGCGAATACTTGCTCAATTGGAGATTAATTTAGCCACCATATAGCGCCATTTAAACAACTGGCAAAACTAACCCACAAAAAATAGGGCAGTTGTAAGAGCGCCGCCGTCTTATTCACTTTATAAAATAGGATGATCATCGTGATAATGCTAATCCATATCAGCAATATTTCAATAAAGGCAATTCCTAACCAATGAAATTTAAAGAATAGAAAGCTCCAGCAAAAATTGAGGATGAGCTGAATGAAAAAAATAGTGATGGCCTTTTTACGCGGCAGGGTTTTATCAGCAATTAATATTAAATAAAATGAGATTCCCATCAGCAGGTATAATACCGTCCATACCGGGGCAAAAAGATAGTTTGGCGGATTAAATGAAGGCTTGTTAATGGTGGTAAACCAGGTGTCGACAGATTGAGATGTGGCAATGCCGGAGATGGCGCCAACCGATAAAGTCAGCAGCAGGCAGAGGATTAATTTTACTGTTTTATTCACCTGGGAAATATTTTTATACATTTTATTTTTTGGTAAAATTCAACATTGAACGGATCGAGTTTACATTTTAATTGTTGACATTCCACCATCTACGTGCATGATTTGCCCGGTTATCCATCCTGCTTTTTCTGATAGTAAAAATTCACTGATATTGGCAATGTCAGTTGCGGTTCCAATTCTTTTTAAAGGATGCCTCAGCGCACTATTTTCAGTTTTTTGTGCGGTATTCAACAACGATGAAGCCAACGGGGTATCCGTTAAAGAAGGTGCCACACAATTGACCCGAATATTAGGCGCCAGCTCTGCAGCCAGTGCTTTTGTTAAACCTTCCAATGCTCCTTTTGATGTGGACACCAAAGAATGAAAATTCAACCCGGTTTGAACAGCAACAGTAGAGAATAAAATAACAGCAGCCTGTCCGGCATTTTTTAATTTTGGCAAAACATATTGCAGCACTTTAATGGCACCAGTAACCTGCAAATTAAAATCCTGCATAAATTCTGAAGGTTGAAACCTGGAAAAGGGTTTCAGGTTAATACTTCCCGGGCAATACACCAGGCCATGAATTTGGTCAGGTAAAAAATCAAGTGATATAGTATCTTCCAATACATTCAAATATTGATATTGAATTGAACTATTCGAGGACTCAATTTTATTCCGGTAATAGGTTGCATACACCCGGTGGCCGGCACTGGCTAACTGTTCAGATAACTGTTTGCCTATTCCACTTGATGCACCGACAATGAGATAATTTGCCATGTAAACTGTTTGTACACTAAACAGCATATTACTGACAAAGTTCAAAATAATTTTTGTGTGCTTATGAAAATGCCAATTGATTCGTGTGTAACGAACCACGGCGGGGCTGCCGTCGTCCGGTGTTATCACCGACGACGACAGTTTGAGCTATTGCAATTATTTTTTGTAAGCTCTTCTATGGTTCATCGCCGTTGGTCGTAAGACCAGCCGGCGGCACGTGCCGTTGCGCCAGTTGGCCCGCGAAACGTTTATGCAACACCAACATGGGCGGAACAACCATTTTCACCAGTCAGTGGATATTTTTGCAGCTATTAATTTCTATCATATCCTGCTTTCTTACTATCCTCAAGTGCTATGGAGGCAATTTGTTTTGTAATTTCTGTGGGTGAGTTACAATCACAGTTATTTAATCCTATCACATATAAATCTTCCCCGGGAACATACACCCCCATTGATTTAAAGCCAAATATGCTGCCTCCGTGCTCCCTGTCAGGCAATCCATTTATTTCTTTTATTTGCCATCCATAACCGTAGTCTATTTTGTCTCCATTGTGCAATGTATAATTCGTGAAAGCCATATCAATTGTGTTCTTGCTCACCAATAAATTATTGGTCAAAGCATTTTGCCACTTCAGCATGTCCTCTACATTCGACATTAATGAGCCCGACGCATAGGGCAATGTGAAACTAATGTGCCTGGCATTTACATATCCGTCCTTATTATGGTAGCCGGACACCCTGTTTTTAATGAGCTTCCTTGAATCTGCGTAAAACGAGGATGTCATCTTTGCTTTCTTAAATATATTTTCTTCAACAAAATCGGCATAGCGCTGCCCCGATACCAATTCAATGATATAACCTAAAATAACATAGCCTGAATTATCATATTTATACTGCTCTCCCGGATCGAAATCCATGGGCTCATTTTTAAAAAAATCGATAAGTGCCGCCGGTGTTAAATCAGTTTGTGCAATATCATTGAGTGCCTTCATTTTAGTATAATCCTTTATACCAGACGTATGGGTTAACAGGTGATGTACCGTTATTTTTTTTCCATGTACCGGGTAGCCAGGAATAAATTTGGTAATCTCATCTTCCAGTTTAAGTTTCCCTTTTTCCGCCAGCATTAAAATAGACACAGCAGTAAATTGTTTTGTCATAGAGCCTATCTCGAAAACAAATTCAGGTTTCATTGGAACATCTAACTCCAGGTTTGCAAGGCCAAAGGACTTTTTATACAACACTTTCCCTTTTTGTGCGATTAAAAATACTGCCCCTGGTGCTGTAGGTTGGTACTTCTGCTGCAATAAACTGTCAATTGTATGTTCAAATGTTTGTGCATAGCTTACAGTTTGAGACTGGAATAGTACAAAAGCAATTGTAATTAATAGAAGTTTTTTACATGGTATAATGTTCATCTGTTGAGTTATGATTTAACGAAGATTGTTTAATTGACTGTTTAGACGCTGCAATAAGAGACCCGGTTACAGAAAAATAAAATTCAACATACTCCCTATACCGGCAGGCTAGTGCCGTTGTTCCTCTTCCGATGTACAAATTGTGCATGCTCAATCAGCCTTGCAGTTGCATAAAAGATATTTTTTTATTACTTTTCGACGTATCGACATGAAAGTTGTTCCTATTATAGTGTCTTCTGCTATAACGGTTGGTTTGATTTTCGCTTTAAACCGGCAATGGGGCAGTATACCTCCCGTCGGGAAATTTCTTAGTCCCCAGGTAGGATTTTGGCAAAATGCCGAACCCGTCAATGAGAATTTCAGTGCCGAATTAAAATTCCCGCAATTAAAAGGAAAGTCTGAAGTATATTTTGATGAACGCCTGGTGCCGCATGTATTTGCGGAGCAGGAAGAGGATGCTTATTTTATCCAGGGATATCTTCATGCCAGATTCCGCCTGTGGCAAATGGAGTTTGGGGCAAGGGCAGCTGCCGGCCGCATCAGTGAAATACTGGGTGAAGGTCCGCTTTTGTGGGACAGGGGCCAGCGCAGGCTGGGTATGGTGTACGCAGCCGAAAGAATGGTGAAAGAAATAAATAAGAACCCTGTAACTAAAATGCAATTTGAAGCATATGCAGCGGGTGTGAATTCGTTTATTGACCAGTTAAAAGAAAGCCAGTTGCCACTTGAATTCAAATTACTGAATTATAAACCGGAGCATTGGACGGTACTACATTCAGCGCTCTTTCTGAAATACATGGCGTAGCAACTTGCACTCACGGACGACCTGGGGTATACGAATGCACATGGGATCTTTTCACAAAAAGAACTGGAAAAACTTTTTCCAGCCTATCCTGATTCATTGAAGCCGGTTGTGCCCAATACGCCTGAAAATCCTTACCCGAAAAAAGCTGCTGTCGATCTTTCTATTCCAGCCACTGCAGATTCCCTATACTTTACCTTTAAAAATGATGATGTAAAACCCATTTATGAAAATAAACCCGAAAAAGGAATTGGCAGCAATAACTGGGCAGTAGGTCCTTCAAAAACGAACAGTGGCCGGCCCATCCTGTGCAATGATCCACATCTCTTTTTGACGCTGCCTGCGTATTATTATGAGATGCAGATAACAACACCTTCACTGAATGTATATGGTACATGTTTCCCCGGAATTCCAAATATCTTATTTGGATACAATGACAGCATCGCTTTTGGCTTCACCGCAGCCGGGAGAGATGTAGAAGATTTTTATGAGATCAGGTTTCGCGATTCTACTAAGCACGAATACTGGTTCAATGGGAAATGGATGGAAGCCACAAAAAGAATTGAACCAATTGAGATCAAAGGAGAGAAAACATTGTATGATACAATTGCCTACACGGTATTTGGCCCTGTAATGTACGACAGGTCATTCCCTGCTGATAATCAAAAAGACAAATACCTGGCCGTGAGATGGACGGCACATGATCCTTCCAATGAAGCCTATATGTTTTATTTATTGAATCACGGCAAAAACTACAACGATTTTGCTGCGGCCGTCAAATATTTAAATTGCCCCGGGCTCAACTGCGTATTTGCATCTAAATCGGGTGACATCGCCATCTGGCACCAGGGAGAATTTGCTGCAAAATGGAAGGGACAGGGTGATTTTATAATGCCCGGAACCGATAGTACTTATATGTGGCGTGGAATGATACCGCAGGAAGAAAATCCTCACATGAAAAATCCTGACCGCGGTTTTGTCAGCAGTGCTAACCAATTGCCGGCTGGCCCAACTTATCCGTATTACATGGACGGCAAAGCAGGCCCGCTGTTCCGGGGTTACATTATTAATCGTTATCTCGACAGCATGCAGGATATTTCTATAGACGACATGAAAAAGATGCAGAATGATAACTATAGTACAGTGGCAGAATTTGCAAAAAAAATTTTACTAATGACAGATGAAAACCGGTTGGATAGTGATGAAAAGAAATATTTTGAAATGTACCGGCAATGGAATAATCGAAAAGATGCTGAGGCAAAAGGAGCTACAGTTTTTCATGAATGGTGGCAGGCGTTACGTGATACTATCTGGGGAGATGAGTTCGGCCGCACAACAGTGGCAATGGCACAGCCCGCAGATCATACCCTGGTTGAAAGCTTGCTAAAAGACACCACTTATTCCTATATCGATAATATTAATACGCTACAAAAAGAAACCTTGCAGGACGTGTTGGTTTCTTCCCTGGAAAAAGCAACCTCGATATTAAAAAAGAAAGAGCAGGAAGATAAAATGGAGTGGTGGAAGGGCAAAGACACGAGGATAGGACACCTGATTGAGATCCCCGCTTTCAGTCGCTATCATGTGCAGACTGGCGGTGGATACGACGTGATTAACGCAACTACAGAAAATTCCGGGCCTAGTTGGCGAATGATCGTTCAGCTTACTGACCAGGCAGAAGCTTATGGAATTTATGTTGGAGGCCAAAGCGGCAATCCGGGCAGTAAATATTATGACAACTTTATTGATGACTGGGTAGCCGGCAGGTACTACCAATTATGGATGATGAAGAAAAAGGAATCAGGAGATAAACGGATCATTGCAACAATAGATTTTTCGAACTAATTTTTAAATTTTCGGCAAATGAAATTCATTACCGCTGTATTGCTGATTGCTATTTTAAGTTTTATTGCCGGGCTATTTCTTCCCTGGTGGAGCATTGCTATCGTTGCTTTGTTTGTTATGGTATTAGTGCCCATGCGCAGTGGCAAAGCTTTTCTTTCGGGGTTTGTAGGAATATTTATTTTATGGGCTTTGCTTGCCGTATGGATTGATAGTAAGAATGCAGGAATGCTCTCTCATAAAATTGCGGAATTATTTAACCTCGGTGGGTCTTCTATTTTATTGATTTTTATTACATCGCTGGCAGGTGCCTTGGTCGGGGGTTTTGCTGCACTCACAGGCAGCTACTTAAGAAGATGATAAAATTTCCTTTTATCCCAATCTAGACACTGCAACTTTTCACCTTTAGTCCGACACCAGGGAAGTTTAAAATAATTTTAGTTGTCTTCAGTATCCACACCTCTACATTTTGGTGGATACCGACCTTGGGTGTGGGTAAGGAAACCAGCCACGGAAGAAAAAAAAATGGCTTCTTTACGAAGCCATCAAATATTATCCCAGGTCCTGTAACCATTTTACCAAGTCGTCTTTGGCTTTACCGGTTTTTTGCTGAACCCTTCCCCACCATTCATCGTCTTTCCCTTCTTCATACTTCAAATCATCGTCTGTGAGGTTAGCATACTCCTGTTTTAGTTTGCCCTTCCATTCATTAACTTTTCCCTTTACTTCCATCTTGTCCATATTAATAAATTTTATAGTGAATGATACGAATTGAAATTGTAAAATCGTGCCAGTGTTTTATGGTTAGGTAAACAGAAAATTAAATACAATTTGAGGCATAGTGTACATATTTTTACCCGAATGTTAAATTACTTCCCTAAGCCTGAATTATCACTTGTCACTGGCGGTTCAACTGATACTTTGAACGCTGCAATAAAAGTTTCCAATTGGTACGCCGGTGAAAGGATTGCGATCTGCCGCGGCGGACAGGCTGCAACGATGATGCTATGAAAAACAAAGGTCCAAAAACAGATAAAAAATTAAGAATGAAAATCCGAAAACCATCGGATGAAAAATTTATTCAGACAAAAATTTCCTGATATCCTTAGCCAGTTTTACATAGTCTGGTTCGTGCAGGTACATCATATGGCCGGCCTCGTAATATGTTTTGGTTACCCGGTCAGCAACTATACCATTCCTCGAAAAGGTGTATTCAGTATCAAAGAACGGGCAGATAAGGTCGTAATAGCCACTTGCTACAAATACTTTTATGGCGGTGTTGCGCCGCATGGTTTGGCCCAATTGTCGTGCTACATTTACCATGGATGGTTCCCAGTCTGTGTCATCGGGCACCGGCCTCCAACGCCACTTTTTTCCTATTTCATCATTGGAAACCAGGTAAGGCCTGTCCATGGATATTTTTAGCGATTCGCCATAATAATAATTGAGTGCAGCCGTATAAGCACCATCTACCCGGTAACTTGCAGGGTCGCCCAAATGTGGTGTCTGGGTAATATCATCTGTTTCATCACCGGTAAACCGTCCATCCAGCCGCCCAACAGAAAAGCCCTGCTCTGCCAATAATTTTTTTTGAAAACGGGGTACCAATATCATCAGGTTCGATTGCAAAATGTACTCCTGATCCAACCCCGTAAAATAAGCCAGCTTTTCTGCAACAGATTTTTTTTCGGCGCTACTTAGTAAAGAACCCCGGTACAATGCTGGGGCATATTGGTAGTACGTAAACTGGCGGCATTCGTCAACAAATGCTTCCAATGTTTTTCCCTGCCCGGCTTTTTTATGATACCAGGAAGTGGCTGCCATACTGGGTAAATACGTAAGGAAAGAAGTAATATTATCGTTAATGGAGGTAGAGCCGGCATAATCCAATGCCTGCGAAATTAGTATCAACCCGTTCAATGACATCGTCTGTCCTTCGCTTTCCAAAGCATTGGCAACAGCCACGGCACGGGTGGTACCAAAACTTTCACCCGCTATATATTTAGGCGATTGCCAGCGTTTGTTGTCCGTAATCCATTGCCGCATGAATTTAGCAATGGAAGCGGCATCTTCATTCAATCCCCAAAAATCCTTTGTTTCGCCTTTCCCTATCACCTGGCTGTAACCCGTGCCCACCGGGTCGATAAACACCAGGTCTGTAAGATCAAGTATGCCATATTTATTTTCTACAATGTTGTAAGGTGCAGCGCCATCATCCATTTTTGCATCAGAATCTGTAATAACTCTCTGTGGGCCAAACATACCCATGTGCAACCAGATAGAAGCTGACCCGGGCCCGCCATTAAATATAAAGGTTACCGGCCTTTTGTTCATTTCAGTAAGCCCTTCCTGTGTATATGCTACAGACCAAATGGATGCCACCGGTTCGCCCTTGTCATTTTTTAAATGCGTTTCACAAGCGGTAGCTTTATACCTCATTGTCTTTTCACCAAACAGGCCCTGGTGGGTGGTGACAAAACTTTTTGGCTGGGTTATGGGTTTTACTGCGCTGTCTTTTTTTTCCTGTGCCAGCACAGGAAAAGTAAAAACCATCACCAGGATAGTTAGAAGCAGATGATTTGCCGAAAGTGCTTTTGGTAAGCGGTGTTGATTGCTCATGGTTAGTTGCATTTGTTGCTGATTACAAAAAAAATAACCAACTGATCAATTGGTCATGTGTTCAAATATAAGATTTGAATCCGGAGTTTTATTTTATTATCCCAGTTAACAGGTAGCCTGCAGGCGAAAGCCGGGTCCCCACTATAAAATAGATTGACAATCGACGTTGTATTGAAGTGCTTCGCTTTTAAAACGGGCATGAGTTCCGGATGCTTATTGTTCTTCTACTATTTTTAATACAACATTACCTGTTTTTTGCCCTGATTCAACATATTTGTAAGCCTCTACAATTTGCCCTAAATTATATTGTCTGTCAATAACAGGTTTATATTCTCCTTTTTCAACAAGCTCTTTTAAAAAAATTACGTCTTCTTTATTAATTGTTGGAATTGGGAATAAAACTTTTTTACCTCCTAAAATGGGAGTCGTTATTGCCAAAAATATATTCTCCGCATTTTTTCCTAATTCTGTTGAAATGTAAATTCCTTTTTCATTTAACAACGGCTTGCACTGCGCAAATGAACTTTTGCCGACTGCGTCAAAAATAAAATCATATTTATTTTCTGTATTGGTAAAATCTTGTGTTTGATAATCTATTACTATGTCCGCACCAAGAGATTTTACCAGCCCCACATTTTTTGTGTTACAAACAGCAGTTACTTCTGCTCCAAAGTGTTTTAAGATTTGTATCGCCGCCGAACCAATGGCGCCGGTAGCGCCATACACCAGCACCTGCTGGCCACTTTTTATTTTAGCAGCCCTGATATTATGCAATGCATAGTGAGCGCCTTCGGTAATGGCTGCGCTTTCCTCAACATTTAAGTTGTTGGGTAATATTGTAATG
>JBGSIG010000772.1:0-7401 GCA_041742655.1 Ferruginibacter sp.
GTGGTTTTACCGGTAACTGGGGTGGCTTGGGTGTGCGATATGCGTTTTAAAATTTGAAAAGAAATAGTAAAAAAGTATCCGGCTTTATGGCCGGATATTTTTTTGATTTTATTAAAGCAGATTATTAAATTACCTTGGCTGTAATAATTTGTATATGATTCAGCAGCTTATTTTATCATTGATAGACTTTTTTTATTTACCGTTTAAGCGGCTGATGCCTTTAAATACTTTTAGGTATGCCGCCTGTGGAGCGGTTAATGTAGTGCTGGATATTGGGTTATTTTTTATCTTTTACAATTTTGTTTACCACCAACAAATAGTACATCTTACATTTTTTAGTTTTCAGCCTCATATTGCTGCATATATAAGTTCGTTTTTTATTACTTTTCCCGTGGGTTTTTTGTTATCCAGGAATATTGTGTGGACTTCATCAAAAGTAAAAGGGCGTGTTCAATTGTTTAGATATTTTGTAATAGTTATGATGAATTTTTTATTGAATTATGTTTTTTTAAAATTATTCATAGAATATTTTCACATCTATCCTACAATTTCAAAAACCATGACTACAATTATTGTTATAATCTTTGCTTATTTAAGCCAAAAGCACTTTGCATTTAAGGTAAAATCTTTAAATCATCACCCAATGGAAAAGTAATTTCAACCAAACGGCATCAAAAATTATTAAATGACGTGATGGCGATTGTAATTGAGAGACTAAAATTTTTTCACAGAATACCTTAACCGATCCTGACAAGATATTGCGTCTAATTTCCAATCGTTTTCCAGTGTTCTTCGTAGAATTATTACCTTCGCCGCCAGCAAAACGTATGAAAGACATTATTTTATCCCTCATTGATTTTTTTTATCCACCGTTTCGCAAAATCTTGCCTCTTCAAACATTCCGGTATGCAGTATGCGGTGGCGGCAATATGGCGCTTGATATCTTTCTGTTCTTTATCTTTTATCATTTTATTTATCAAAAACAAATTCTGCAATTGCATTTTATTGCCTTTGAGCCATATACTGCTGCATTTTTGAGTGCCTTTATTATAAGCTTCCCTATTGGCTTTTTATTATCTAAATATATTGTGTGGACTAACTCTACAACAAGGAGTCATATTCAGTTATTTCGGTATTTTCTTATTGTAGTTGTAAATATTTTATTTAATATATTTTTTATAAAATTACTAGTAGAATATTTTCATTTTTATCCCACTATTGCCAAAATAGTAACTACCTCCATTAGTATCTTATTTAGTTATTTAAGCCAAAAGCATTTTACATTTAAGGTGAAAAGAGAAACCCCCATCCCCTAAAGGGGGAGTTATTTGGCGACTCAGCTCTTTTTTGCACGGTATTCGAAATGATTACTTTTCAGTTACATTAAACTCTGCGAATACCCTCCTTCAGGGGATGGGGGTAGAGCCCCCACCTGCCATTTTTTCACCCCAAAACCTTATGGCACAATCATTGAACATGCATATCGAACAAAAAAATAGTTAATCATGGGTAAAATAATAGGAATAGATCTGGGCACAACCAATAGTTGTGTATCAGTTATGGAAGGCAGTGAGCCGGTAGTAATTGCAAACGATGAGGGACGCCGCACAACTCCATCAATAGTTGCATTTCTTAAAAATGGCGAACGTAAAGTAGGTGATCCTGCAAAACGTCAGGCAATTACAAATCCAGCCAATACTATCATGAGTGTTAAGCGCTATATGGGGCATAAATGGAATGAAGTAACAAGTGATATCAGCCATAGCAGCTATAAGGTGGTAAAAGGTGACAATGATACAGTCAGGATAGACATAGATGGCAGGTTATATACGCCACAGGAAATCAGTGCTATGATTCTTCAAAAAATGAAAAAAACGGCCGAAGATTATCTTGGTTCGGAAGTTACAGAAGCGGTTATTACAGTACCTGCTTACTTTAATGATGCTCAGCGCCAGGCAACAAAAGAAGCCGGTGAAATTGCGGGCCTTAATGTTCGCAGAATTATCAACGAACCTACCGCAGCAGCGTTGGCATACGGCATGGACAAAAAACACCAGGATCAAAAAATTGCCGTTTTTGACTTAGGCGGTGGTACATTCGATATCTCGATCCTTGAATTAGGCGAGGGCGTATTTGAAGTAAAAAGTACCAATGGCGATACTCATTTGGGTGGGGATGATTTTGATAAAGTGATAATGGACTGGCTGGCAGATGAATTTAAAAAAGATGAAGCTATTGACCTGCGTAAAGATCCGATGGCATGGCAACGTTTAAAAGAAGCGGCAGAAAAAGCAAAAGTTGAACTGTCTTCATCTTCAGAAACAGAAATTAACCTGCCTTATGTAACTGCTGTTGATGGAGTGCCTAAGCATTTGGTGAAAAAATTTACCCGTGCACAGTTTGAAAAATTGGCAGATACTTTATTTGAAAGATGTTTAAAGCCATGTGAGTTGGCATTGAAAGATGCAGGCTTAAGTGTAAATGATATCAACGAAGTTATTTTGGTGGGTGGTAGTACACGTATCCCCAAAGTACAGGAAATTGTAGAAAAATTCTTTGGTAAAAAGGCCAACCGTAGTGTTAACCCCGATGAGGTGGTAGCAATTGGAGCTTCTATACAGGGGGGTGTTTTATCAGGTGATGTAAAAGACGTATTGTTACTGGATGTAACGCCATTGAGTTTGGGTATTGAAACAATGGGCGGCGTTATGACAAGGTTGATCGAAAGCAACACTACTATCCCAACAAAAAAATCTGAAACTTTCAGTACTGCCAGCGACAACCAGCCCGGGGTTGAAATTCATGTATTGCAGGGTGAAAGGCCTTTAGCCAATCAAAATAAAAGTTTGGGTAAATTTAATTTAACCGACATTCCGCCTGCACCACGTGGAGTACCACAAGTAGAAGTTACTTTTGATATTGATGCCAACGGTATTTTGCACGTAACTGCAAAAGACAAAGGCACAGGAAAAAGTCATAACATTCGTATTGAAGCAGGAAGCGGCTTAAGTAAGGATGAGATAGAAAAAATGAAGAATGAAGCAAAGGCCAATGAAGCGACTGACAAATTGGAGAAAGAAAAAATAGAAAAAGTAAACCAGGCGGATAGCTTAATATTCCAGACAGAAAAACAACTGAAGGAGTACGGCGATAAAATCAGCGCTGATAAAAAAGCACCGATTGAAACTGCTTTGGGTAAACTAAAAGAAGCGCACAAAGTACAGGATCTTGCACAAATTGATACGGCTGTTGCTGAAATGAATGCAGCATGGACAGCCGCCAGCGAGGAAATGTACAAAGCCACCCAGGGCGATGGCGCAGCACAGCCACAAGGCGATGCAAGTGCACAACAACCACAAGGTGACGCAGGCGCAAATACTGAAAATGTTACCGATGCAGAGTTTGAAGAAGTGAAATAAGCAGACATAAAAAAATAAAGTTTAAAAAGCCGTAGCAGTGATGTTGCGGTTTTTTTTAGCTCTTTAGTTTTTATCTGGGCTAAGAATCTATTTTGTTACTAAGTTGCTTCGCAGAAGATAGCGGCTCTTTTATTTTTTAAAGCTTCTGGAATTTACTCCTCGCGAAAGGACAAGTATTCACGCTAAAATACGAAGCCCACTTTCCCTACCCTTCCCTTCGGAAAAGGGCTTTAGCAAGCACCACATTAATTATAAAGGTTGGCAGGGATGGGCTATTAATTAGCCGTTAAGTTGTTAAAGCGTTTTTTAGGTTCTCTTCGGGCAAGGGGATTTAGGTTTATATTTACCTCTCACACTCTTTTATAGGTAATAATTTAAATTATTGTAAATGAACAAAGC
Source organism: Ferruginibacter sp. (assembly GCA_041742655.1). Taxonomy (GTDB): domain Bacteria; phylum Bacteroidota; class Bacteroidia; order Chitinophagales; family Chitinophagaceae; genus Ferruginibacter. Next base: position 3,819 of record JBGSIG010000772.1, read on the forward strand.
CATAGAAACAAATACATTTCAAAAAGTATTAAGAATAATTTTAGGCGCATTTATGGTGCTTGCGGCGGTGGGGCATTTGACATTCCAAAGAGTGGAATTTCAGGCACAGGTTCCTAATTGGATACCGCTTAGCAAAGATTTGGTAGTAATATTATCAGGCATAGTGGAGCTGGCTTTTGGCTTGAGCTTGATTTTTTGGAAAGCAGAAAGGGTAAGGATAGGCATAGCATTGGCGATATTCTATGTATTAATTTTTCCGGGGAATATTAATCAATACATTAATGGTATTAATGCTTTCGGTCTTGATACTGATAAAGCAAGATTTATTCGGCTGTTTTTCCAACCAGTTTTAATTCTTTGGGCTTTATGGTCAACGGGTGCTTTGAAGGCTTTACTCAAAAAAAGGAACAAATGATGTTAATTAGCCGTTAGGGCGTTTTTTAGTTTCTTTCAGGCAAGGACAATTTCCACGCTAAAATACGAAGCCCACTGTTTCCACCCTTCCCTTCTGGAAGGGCTTTGGCATCAAACTACTAATCACCAAAAAATATATCTTTGAAGCCCGATGAAATTTTTAATGTATTTAGTAACAAGTAAAACAGCAACACATGAAATGGTACCGGGCTATCTTGAATAAAATTTTTACTGGAATTGTTTTTTTTCTGCTGCCATTGATGGTGTTACTTTTTATTTTTAAAAAAGCAATTAACATCGTTCATGGAATCATCCTTCCCATAAAATCGCATTTGCCGGCAGAAAGAATTTTTGGTGTAGGCATGTTGTCAATAATAAGCCTGTTACTTATTTTACTGATTTGTTACCTGGCAGGGATGCTGGCAGAAAGTAGATATGTTAAATCGGTTATCGTATTTCTCGAAGACAACCTGTTTGTATTTATTCCGGGATATTCCATGATGAAATCAAGGGCAAGCGAAGCCATTGGAAGTGCAGATGATGATTGGAAAGTAGTATTAATAGGAGACAATGACGATTGGAAACCAGGCATAGAAGTAGACCGGCAGCCGGACGGTATTTGTACTGTATTTTTCCCCGAGCCACCCGATGCCAAATCAGGCGAAATGAAACTGGTACACGAATCGAAATTGAAACGGTTAAATATGCCTGTAAGTAAATTGATAAAAATTATCAGGCAATACGGCGATGGCGCAGCTGCCCTGGTTAAAGAGTAAGAAGCTATTCTGATAAAATTATTTTTTATTTTATTTTAAATATCTCTGTCTACCGGATACAAAAATGATATTCACGTTAAAATACGAAGCCCACTGTTTCCACCCTTCCCCTCGGGAAGGGCTTTAGCAAGCACTACATTAATAATCCTGATTCGGAAGGCATGGGCCGTGGGTACCCTGTTAACCCTTTCCTAAAACTTAATCCCTGCTTATGGAAAAATCTAAGTTTGTGGCTATCTTGCCGCAAATAATAAAATAGACGCATGAAGCAATTTTCCAATGTATTAAATGTTGTATTAGCGGTGGCCGTAGCAGTATTATTCTACCTGCATTTTAGTTCAGGTAAGAAGCCCGTGGTTGCAGGAAACAGTGTAACCCACAACATGCAAAAAGATAATAGCACTAATAAAGGTCCGATTGTGGCCTACGTAGAACTCGATTCATTGAACAATAATGTAACGTTTATTAAACAGCGTAAAAAAGAACTTGAAGCAGAGCAAAAAGCGATTGTTTCCGAGTATGAGAATTCGTACCGCAGACTTACCGCCGAAAGGGATGAGTTTGTAAAAAAAGGCAATGCTATTACGCAGGACGAAGCAGAAGCATTCCAGGCTAAACTGCAACAAAGGCAGCAGGAGATAGAATCAACCAAGCAGGCAAAAGCGCAAAGACTTGCAGAAAAGGGCGCTAAAATAATGGAAGATATGCAGGCAAAGATTCGTGCATTTATGAAAGAATATAATAAAGATAAAAATTATAGTTACATATTAGCTACAGGTACCGGCCTGGATTATTTGTTCTATAAAGATTCTACCTTAAGTATTACCGGCGATGTAATTAAAGGATTAAATGGTGAAATGAAAGACTCCGTGAAACCATAAGTCAATCAATTTATATATCTTCATTCCCGTTATAAAATAACGGGATTTTTTGTGCCCTTAATTTCGCAAAAAATGATTAGTAAATTAATTTCATGACTGAAAAAATCACCACATTTAAACCATCACTAAGCCTGTTTGATGCTACCATGATTGTTACCGGATCTATGATTGGTTCCGGTATTTTTATAGTAAGCTCAGATATTACCAGGAATGTGGGAAGTGCAGGCTGGTTGATTGCCGTATGGGTTATCACCGGGTTTATGACGTTGACGGCTGCATTAAGTTACGGCGAGTTAAGCGGCATGTTTCCAAAAGCAGGTGGCCAGTATGTTTACCTGAAAGAATCTTACAACCCGCTGGTTGGGTTTTTATATGGCTGGAGTTTTTTTGCTGTAATACAAACAGGCACCATCGCTGCTGTTGGGGTGGCTTTCTCAAAATTTGCCGCCTACCTTATTCCCGCTTTAAGCGAAGACAATAAATTGATCAAAATACAAACAGGTATTGATGCCTGCAATGCTCCGGTCTTTTTTTCAATTAGTTCTGCGCAGGTAGTAGCTATATTACTAATAGTGCTTTTAACGTACACCAACACAAAGGGAATTAAAGAAAGCAAATGGATACAAAATATTTTTACTTCTACAAAACTGCTTTCCCTCTTTGGCCTTATCATAGCCGGTGTTGTTGCTTTTAGGCCAGAGATATGGCATGCTAACTGGATCAATGCATGGGCATCCACAAAAGCCTCGTTAATAGATGCCTGTGATGCAGGAGCAGGGTTTACGGTTGCATCAATCACGGGTACCGCATTGCTTGGCGGCATTGCAGCAGCCATGGTAGGTTCTGTATTCAGCAGCGATGCATGGAACAATGTAACTTTTATTGCAGGAGAAATTAAAAACCCCAAAAAAAATATTGGGCTTAGTTTATTTTTAGGAACGCTGATAGTTACTGTTGTGTACGTATGCACCAACCTGGTATACGTGGCGGTGTTGCCCATGGATGCCATTGCGCATGCCGACAAAGACAGGGTGGCAGTTGTTGCCAGCCAGGTAATTTTTGGAAATATTGGAACTTATGTAATTGCAGTGATGATTATGATCTCTACGTTTGGATGTAATAATGGGTTGATACTGGCAGGTGCAAGAGTGTATAACGCAATGTCAAAGGATGGTTTATTTTTTAAAAAGGCGGCAACATTGAATATAAATGCAGTGCCGGAATTTGCCTTATGGATACAGGCTTTGGTGGCAGCATTGTTATGCTTAAGCGGCAAGTACGGCGATTTACTGGATATGATTTCTTTTGTAGTAGTAATGTTTTACGCATTGACCATTGCGGGCATCTTTATTTTAAGAAAAAAAATGCCCGATGCTGAGCGGCCGTATAAGGCGTTTGGGTACCCGGTATTGCCGGCTATTTATATTTTAATGGCTGTTTCATTTTGCATTTTGCTGATAGTTTTTAAACCGGCATTTACCTGGCCCGGTTTAATAATAGTGTTGATTGGCA
>JBGSIG010000773.1:0-2068 GCA_041742655.1 Ferruginibacter sp.
ATCAATTAATTGGCTAGTTGAAAAAGAAAGAACGCATCTGGCAAAGTTCTTTACTATTGCGTTGTTTTTGCTGTCACCTTTTTTCTTATGGTCACAAACTGTTAATAATGATAGCCTGTTAACTGAAGTGACTTTAAAAAATGCGATTGATTATGCCATTCTGCATCAACCTAAAATACAACAGTCACTGGTTGACCAGGAGATAGTGGAAACGTCTATTAAAAGTAAACTCTCCGAATGGTATCCCCAGATCAATTTCAGCTTTAACCAACAGCACAATTTCATTGTTCCACAAACCGTAATCGGAGGTAACATTATTAAACTTGGCGCAGATAACTCTTCTGCAGGGCAATTTACATTTTCGCAAACAATTTTTAATAACGAAGTAATGTTGGTAAACCGGTCAAAAAATGATGTGAAGCTGCAGGCAACACAGGTAACCAGCAATAATAAAATAGCACTAGCAGTGGATGTTTCAAAAGCATTTTATGATATTCTATTTACAATGCAGCAAATAAAGGTCACAGAATCAAATATTTTTCGAATTGACAAGAGTTTAAAAGATGCTTATAATCAATATAAAGCAGGGATAGTAGATAAAATTGATTATAAAAGAGCGACTATCAATCTTAATAATGCAATAGCAAATAAACGCACTGGTGAAGAATTATTAAAAGCGAAAGTTGAATACCTGAAATCGTTGATGGGGTATCCATTATCGGGCAATTTAAATATAGTATTTGACAGTCTTCAATTGCAAAACGAAATAATGCTGGATACCTTACAGACATTAGATTATAGTGCAAGGGTAGAATACAAATTGCTATCTACACAAAGAAACCTGTTGGAATCGAATTTGAAATATAATAAATGGAGTTACCTGCCAACGGTTTCCGCCAACGGAGCCTATAATCTTACATTTCAAAGCAATAAATTTAATCAGTTATACACTAATAGTTTTCCAAGTTCTTTTGCAGCTGTTAGCCTGGGTATTCCAATTTTTCAAGGCGGCAAAAGAAAGGCTGGGGTACATGCGGCTGAACTGGACTTAAAAAGAAATGAGCTTGACTTCGCCAACTTAAAAAATGAAATAAACGCTGGCTATGCGCAAGCGATGGCGGTGTACAAAAGCAACCTTGTAAATTACCTTTCTCTAAAGGACAACCTTAAAGAATCGAAGGAAGTGTATGATATAATTCAACTGCAATATCGTTCTGGTATAAAATCATACCTGGAAGTAATTTCAGCGGAAAATGACATCAGGACATCGGAAATTAATTACTACACAGCCATGTACCAACTGTTGGTAAGCAAAGTAGAAGTACAAAAGGCTTTGGGCCAAATAAATTATTAATATAACAACCCCTACATAATTAAAATTTCTCTTCGTATGTATTTAAAACAACTTATACATTATACAGGCTTCGCTTCTCTTTTTTTTATAGCTTCCTGTTCGGGAAATAAGGCACCTGCAGTACTTGCAGCAACCCCGCCTGTTAAAGTAACCCTGCAGCCTGTAGCTCTTGCGGATGCAGCGTATTTTGATGAATATCCCGCTACCGTTAACGCACTAAACCAGGTAGATTTACGGCCACAGGTAAGCGGCTTTATCACCGGTGTTTATTTTAACGATGGAGAACCCGTAAAAAAGGGACAACTTCTTTATTCGATAGATGCGCAGTTGTATTCAGCTAACTATCAGCAGGCGGTTGCAGGATTAAGTGTACAGGAAGCTAATTTAAACAAAGCTCAAAAAGATGCAGATCGTTTTCACGAGCTGGATAAAAATGACGCGGTTGCGAAACAACTTGTAGATAATGCAGACGCAGCACTGGAAGTTGCACGGAAACAGGCAGATGCGGCAAGAGCAAATATTGAAGCTGTGCAAACAAACGTAAGGTATACAAAAGTTTACGCTCCTTTTGATGGAGTTATTGGCATCTCTTTGGTGAAGGTGGGTACTGCAGTTACAGCCGGGCAAACTGTTTTAAACACGGTATCATCGGTTAAAGAAATTGCTGTCGATTTTAATATAGATCAAAAGGAAATATATCGCTTTAATATGTTG
>JBGSIG010000774.1:0-3905 GCA_041742655.1 Ferruginibacter sp.
AAGGGTTGGACGATATTGATAAATTAGGAGAGTTGATGGCCAAACTGGATGACCTAAACGCATGGAGTTTTGAAAGTGACCTGAAACAAATTTTGGGCAAATTAAACTTACACCACCTGAACGAAAAAGTAGGGAACCTTAGTGGTGGACAAAAGAAAAGAGTAGCACTGGCCCAGGCATTGATAGAAGCCGATTTGCACGAAGGAAGATGTTTGCTGATTTTAGATGAACCCACCAACCACCTCGACGTGGAAATGATTGAATGGCTGGAGGATTACCTTGCCGCTGCAAAAGTTACTTTGCTGTTGGTAACGCACGACCGCTATTTTTTAGATGCTGTGTGTAATGAAATTATTGAAATAGACGAAGAGAAAGTATATGTTTATAAAGGCGATTACGATAATTTTTTAGAGCAAAAAAGTTTACGGCTGGAAGTACAGCAAAGTGAACTGCAAAAAGACAAAAATATTTTTAGGAAAGAATTGGAGTGGATGCGCAAGCAGCCAAAAGCCCGAACTACTAAAAGTAAAAGCCGGCAGGATGCATTTGCAGAAGTAGAAGATAGAGTGAAATTAAAAAAAGATGTAGAGGAAGTAAGCCTGCAGGTAAAAATGACCCGATTGGGCGGAAAAATTTTAGAGTTGATAAAAGTGCACAAAAGTTATGGCGACCTGCAGATAATGAACGGCTTTAATTACACCTTCAAAAGAGGTGAAAGAATTGGTGTAGTTGGTAAAAATGGAGTGGGGAAATCTACTTTCTTGAAAATTGCATTGCAATTAGAGAAGCCTGACAGTGGCAAAATAAACCATGGCGATACTGTAGTATTTGGAAATTTTAGCCAGGATGGTTTGGTGTACAAAGAAGATAAAAGGGCCATTGAATATGTAAAAGCAATGGCTGAATATTTTCCTTTAAATGACGGTACCAAAATTAGCGCCAGCCAGTTTATGGAAAAATTCGGTTTTTCTGCAGAGCAACAATTTACGCCATTAAGCAAATTGAGCGGTGGCGAGAAGCGAAGATTGCACCTGATGAGCGTATTGTTTTTGAACCCTAATTTTTTGGTGTTAGATGAACCTACGAATGATCTTGACCTGCAAACATTACGCACGCTGGAAGAGTTTCTGATGGAATATCCAGGTTGTATTCTTATTGTTAGTCACGACCGGTATTTTATGGATAGGATGGTAGATCATTTATTTGCATTTGAAGGCAATGCAGTAATCAGGGACTATCCGGGCAACTACTCCCAATACCGGGAAGCCATTGCCAATGGAAGTTTAACAGATGAAAGGCAGCTTATAAAGCAGGAGCCAAAGGCTACACTTACTATACCCCCGACCTTAGGTGAGGTAAGAAGGGGGCTTTCGTTCAAAGAAAAAAGAGAATTGGAATTGTTGGATAAAGAAATGCCTGAACTTCAAAAAGAAAAAGCAACGCTGGAAACTAAAATGAATGAAGGCAATGCCGGCTTTGATGAATTACAAAAAGCCGCAGAACGTATTGGTACTATTGTACAATTGCTGGATGAAAAAGAAATGCGCTGGCTTGAGTTGAGTGAAAAAATTTAAAGAAGAGTTTTATTACACTAATAATTACGGATTTCATTAATTACAATAATTTATAAATGCTATCGATAATTTAATTCGTGTAATAAAATCTAAATTGCCAGCTATGAACCAGCGCTTTTATTCGTTAGATGTATTTCGCGGTGCTACGGTAGCCTTGATGATATTGGTAAATAACCCGGGTAGCTGGGATCATATTTACGCTCCCCTTGAACATGCTCCATGGCACGGCGTTACCCCAACCGATTTGGTGTTCCCATTTTTTTTATTTGCTGTGGGTAATGCAATGGCTTTTGTATTGCCTAAACTGGAAGCTGCCGGTGAAAATATTTTTTGGAGTAAAATTATAAAACGCACATTGCTGATATTCCTGATCGGGTTATTTTTAAATTGGTTTCCTTTTATAAAATGGGATAATGGCGTGTTGGTTGGCAAGCCTTGGGCAATCATAAATGCTGAAGGAAAACTGTCGGGTGTGCGCATTTTTGGCGTGTTGCAACGCATTGCTATCTGCTATTTTTTCGCATCCATTATTGCACATTATTTTAAACAAAAAGGCGCTTTTGTAATTGGCGCATTTATATTATTAGCCTATTGGTTTTTATGTGTGGTTGCAAATCCTGCAGATCCTTTTAGTCTAGCTGGTTGGTTCGGAACACAGGTAGATCTTTCAATTGTTGGTGAAGCTCATATTTATAAAGGAGAAGGAGTGTCATTTGATCCCGAAGGATTGATGAGTATTTTTGGCGCAATAGTGCAGGTAATATTTGGCTACCTCGCCGGTAGTTATATCATTCAAAAAGGCAAGACTGCCGAAATGGTCAACGGGTTATTTGTTACCGGCTGCGTGTTGTTATTTACCGGGTACTGCTGGGATATGGTTTTTCCCATCAACAAAAAAATATGGACGAGCAGCTATACTGTTTGCACTACGGGTTTAGCATTACTGATTTTAGCTGTAATGATTTATGCTATTGAATTTAAAAACCGAAAAGGTGTGTGGAGCAGCTTCTTTGATGTATTTGGAAAGAATGCGCTTTTCATTTTTGTGCTGAGCGGCGTGTTACCAAGATTGCTTGCATTGATAAGAATTCCCGGCGGTTTTACCATGGACGGCAAGCCCATCTACCTGACTCCTTTTAGTTGGTTTTATGAAAATGTATGCAAACATATTGTACCGGCAGAGCCAAGATTTGGGTCGCTTATTTATGCGCTTTGCTTTATTACGATGATGTGGTTTTTTGCATGGCTGCTGGATAAAAGAAAAATTTACATTAAGGTGTAATCGATATCTCCTTTGTTCCATCTGATGTTTCCATAATATATGCTTCAGGTTTAATAGTAAATTTTTGCAGGTATGCTGCAGAAGCTTCTTTTATAAAATTTTCAATTCCTTCCTCAGCAACAATATTTATGGTGCAACCGCCAAAGCCTCCACCCATTTGTCTTGACCCGATCACGGCTGGGCATTTACCGGCCCGTTCAACCAAAAAATCTGACTCCTTGCAACTTACTTCGTACAGTTCACTTAATCCTTTATGTGTTGCGTACATCAGTTTTCCAAATGAAACAAGGTCACCGGCCTGTAATAATTCTGCTGCTTTTTTTGTACGGGCAATTTCTTCAATTACAAACAGGCAACAATTATATACCTTCTCAGGCATATTGCTTTTGTACACCTGTAAATCTTCCACCCTTATTATATCTCTAAAAGACTGAATGTTTAAATAGCTTTTTAAAATACTTAGCCCTTCTTCGCAACGCTGCCGCCGAATATTATATTCTCCCGTTACCAATGCATGCTGAACATTAGTATTGATTAAAACAATTTTATAACCTTGCAGGTGTAATGGGAAATATTGATGTTGCATACTCCTGCAATCCAATAACAAAACCTGTTCCTGTTTTCCCATCATGTTGGCAAACTGGTCCATGATACCACAATTTACATTGGGGAAATTATGCTCTGCCCGTTGACAAAGCAATGCAAGCTCTACCCTGTTTAAACCGGTATGCAATATTTCATTTAATGCAAAGGCAAGCCCACCCTCTACCGCAGCCGACGAACTCATTCCAGAGCCACGGGGAATATCTCCTGCAAATACACAATTAAAGCCTCTTATTTTACAACCCAATAATAAAAATTCATTTATCACACTAAGTACGTAGTTCTTCCAGCCATTCATTTTTTTAAAGTGGGTGGTACCAACAGAAAGCCATTCATTAAAATCCATTGCGTGAAAATGAATTTCGTTGCTTTCGTTTTCTGCGATGGCATAATATACACCTTTATCTATAGCGGCAGGCATTACAAAACCATCATTGTAATCCACA
>JBGSIG010000775.1:0-1941 GCA_041742655.1 Ferruginibacter sp.
GCTATCAGCTTTTTTTTTTGTGCTCACAACATTGCTATCGGCACTGGATTGGGCAAATACGGTGCAAAAAAAAAGTTGTAAAAAGAGTATGAAGAGTATTGAAGATAATTTTTGCATCAACTTACTTTAATGTTCAGTTTATCCAGCAGGCCATTTAATTCATCGAGTGAATAATATTCAAAAGTTATTGAACCGTTCCCTTTTTTGTTATGGGCCAGCTTTACTTTTGTATTAAACTGAGATGCTAAATTATCTTCTATCTTTTTAAAGGCAGGAGGCAAGGAGGTTTTTACCGAATTTTTAACAGCATTGTTACCGGTGTACATCTTACGCACAAGGTCTTCTGTTTGCCTCACAGATAATTCTTTGTTCTTTATTTCAGCAAATATGAATAACTGTTTATCTACCATATCTACATTTATCAAAGCCCTGGCATGCCCCATCGTTATTATTCCTGTGCGTACCGCCACCTGTATGTCGGGCGGAAGTTTTAGAAGGCGAATGTAGTTGGTTACAGTGCTGCGTTCTTTACCCATCCGCTCTGCAACCTGCTCCTGGGTATATTCCAGTTCATCCATTAACCGTTTATAGCTTAGCGCAATTTCAATGGCATTTAAATTCTCTCTTTGTAAATTTTCTAACAAGGCCAGTTCCAGTAATTCCGAATCATTTGCCTGGCGGACGTATACGGGCACATCTTTAAGCCCGGCAATTTTTGCAGCCCTAAAACGGCGCTCACCAGCTATTAGCCTGTATTTACCCGATGGTAATTTACTAACCGTTAATGGTTGAATAATATCGTGCAGTTTTAAGGAGGCCGCCAATTCACTCAGCGCTGCTTCATCAAAATCTTTACGTGGTTGTTTGGGGTTTATTTCTATTTGGCTTAATGCTATTCGGTTAACACTGGTAGACTTGTCTGCTATTTCTGTTGTTAAGCTACCCGCAGTGCTTTTAAGATCGGCATCAATATTTTGCAATAAACTGCGGATGCCTTTTCCTAAAGCGTCTTTTTTATTTGGCTGGGTCATAAAGTTATCTGTTTTGAGTTTTTGGGATTTCGGTCAGGAAGATTTCGCTAACACGAAAAATATCAACCTCATGCCATCAACTAGTTCATTATCCTTTCTTCCTGATTGATTTTTGTGAAATTATTTTTTTGGAGAATTTCTTTTGCCAGGTTAAGATAATTAATCGCTCCTTTGCTGTCGGCATCATATAAAATTACGGGTTTGCCAAAGCTGGGAGCCTCGCTTAACCTCGTATTCCGGTGAATGATGCTGCTAAAAACCATCTCGTCAAAATGCCTTCTAACTTCAGCTACTACCTGGTTGCATAAACGCAGCCGTCCATCGTACATGGTCATTAATATGCCTTCAATCTGTAATTCGGGGTTTAGCCTGTTTTGAACAATTTTTATCGTGTTAAGTAGCTTACCTAAACCTTCCAGCGCAAAAAATTCTGTTTGTACCGGTACCACTACACTGTCGGCCGCCACAAGTGCATTTACAGTTATTAAACCCAGAGATGGAGAGCAATCGATCACAATAAAATCATACTCGTCGCGAATGGGTTCAAGGATTTTTTTCAAAACACCTTCCCGGTTTGGGTAATTAATCATCTCAATTTCTGCTCCAACCAGGTCAATATGCGATGGAATAAGGTCAAGATTTGGGATGTCTGTCTTTAACAAAATGTCTTTAGCATTGGTTTCATTTACCATGCAGTCGTACAAACTTAGTGTTACATTGTGCAGATCAAAACCAACACCTGTAGTACTGTTTGCCTGTGGGTCCGCATCTACCAGCAGCGTTTTATATTCCAGCACTGCTAAACTTGCAGCAAGGTTAATGGCCGTGGTAGTTTTACCAACGCCGCCTTTTTGATTTGCTATACCTATTATTCTTGCCATACCATCATTCCGCTAGTTGGAATTTATTG
>JBGSIG010000776.1:0-5321 GCA_041742655.1 Ferruginibacter sp.
AAAAAATAAAAGACATGCGCATGCAAACAATTGCAGCCAACTAAAAATATGATAGTACTAATAACATCAATAGGAACCCGCGGAGATATGGAACCCTTCCTTGCAATAGGAGAGATCCTAAAGAAAAGAGGGCACGAAATCGTTTACCAGTTTCCGGAACAGTTCAGAAAGCTAGCTGAAGAATCAGGTACAAAGTTTGCTTCACTAGGTACTGAATTTATAGATATGCTTGAAAGCGATCTTGGAAGGTTTGCACTTGGAGGCAGGGGTTCTACATGGAGAAAAATTTTTGCCTATATCAAATTGGCTAAGCTACAAAGCAGGAATAACAGGTTGATGGTTGAAAGACAATACAATACTGTCTGCGAATTAAAGCCCGACAGGATCGTTCACCACGGAAAGGTAATGTACCCGGTTATCTGGGAAATTGATAACCCCGGGAAAACCGTATTTGTAAGTCCTGTTCCATATTTACATTATGTAAAGGGGCATACACATTTAGCATTCCATAGCAACTATGGTGAATTTTTTAACAAGCTAACTTTCAAACTATCCAATTGGGGACTTAAAAAAGCCATAATGATGGCGGCAAAATGCTTAAACCTGAAGGGCATCACCAGGCGCCAGGTAAATGACGCACTTGAAAATCACAAAAGCATTTATACGGTTTCGCCACAACTTTTTACAAGGCCCGGTTACTGGAAAGAAAACCTTACTGTAATGAGCTATCATGAAAGAGATAAAACCACCAATTGGCAGCCAGGGGATAAATTACTTAAGTTTTTAGAGATGCATTCAAAAATTATCCTGGTCACATTTGGAAGCATGACAAATCCTGAACCTGAGCGAAAAACAAAAATTATTTTGAATATTTTGAAGCGGAACAATATTCCGGCAATTATAAATACGTCATCGGGCGGGCTGACAGAGCCGGAATCTTATGACAGGAATCTTTTTCATTTTGTGTCAGGGATACCTTACGACTGGGTCTTTCCAAAAATGTATGGCGTTATACATCACGGGGGTTCGGGTACCACACATATGGCACTAAAGAACGGTTGCGTTTCATTAATAATACCTCACATTATCGATCAATTTATATGGAACCAAATTGCTTATGAAAAAGGCGTTGGGCCTATGGGAATCAGCATCAGCAAAATCAATGAACAGAACCTTGAACCTAAAATATTGGAACTGGTAAATAATACTTCCTTTAAAAGAGACGCCATGCTTTTAGGAGAAAAAATGAAAAGAGAAGATTTTGAAGAAAAGCTGCATCATGAAATTATGAAATAACCAGCCACAATAAACAAATTGTTATACCATTAAAATAATATTAATCATTAATGAAAGTAAACAAAAAACTAAAAGAAGAATACAAACTGAAGAAATTCAAGATTGGCGTATTCCAGATTAGAAATACCATCAATGGAAAAATTTTTGTTGGCAGCAGTGTTAACCTGGATGCGATCTGGAACAGGATAAAAGTTGAATTGAAATTCGGCGGCCATCGTAATGTAAAATTACAGGAAGAGTGGAAAGCATTTGGCGAAGAAAATTTCAAGTTCCAAATACTCTCGGAAATTGTACAAAAAGATGTAGAGGAGGTTGACTATAACAGGGAGGTTAAGCAACTGGAAGATATGTTTGTTGAAGAACTTCAGCCCTTTGCTGACAAAGGTTACAATACGCCAAAATTTTAAATTGTAATAGTAAGAACGGATTTCTTTTGTTAATGCTCAATTATTTCCACCAGTATTTTCTAATGCCAACATTAGGCACCTGTTTATGTAATTTTCTGCAGGCTATATCTCTAAAATAGTTTTTCGCGGCAGTTACTCCACTTAGATGAACTATTGAAAAATATCATTGATATTTTACCAGGAGCTCCGAAGCCCGGCACATAACCACTTCACAAAGTTGACAAATCAATTCTACCTGTTTTTTTGTTTTTTCTACGAAACAGCCTTTTTAATATACAAACTGCTTTTTACATCTTTTTTAGTACAAAATCTTCAAGCCGGGCTCTAAAAATAGCCTGCCATAGTTGTTTGTATAAAATATCGAGCTGTTTGTATAATTCAAATCAACAGTCCTTTTCTTGAAATTATTTTTGTGTTCTGATCAATCAAAAATGCGCAAGAGATTAAATTCAGAACAATCAATTTTAAAGTAAAACCTAAAAAAGGGCCATTAAAAACAAACAATTACAAAAATAAAAAGTCATGAAAAAAGCAATTTTATTATCAATGATGAGTGTAGCAGCTATATTTACAATTGCTACAAGTGTAAGGGCACAACAAGGATTTTATGCAGGTGCACAAATTGGAGATAGATTAAGCTATATGTTTAACCAAACCGACGCCGACAAGCCCGGAGTTGACTACAAGTCGAATCGTGGATATGCGGTGGGAATCAATGCAGGATATATTTTCAGCAAACGTATGGGTATAGGCACTGAGATAACTTATTCTTCCACCAGGCAGCGTTACATGGATAGCGGTGTGCAATACACGCAAAACTTTCAATACCTGAAAGTACCGGTGTTGTTCACATACAATTCAAATCCGGAAAAGAAAATCATGTTTACCGCTAAAGCAGGGCCCCAGGTCGGTATGCGGTTGAATACAAGTATTTCCAAGTCAACCAAAAGCCAGTTAAATGGCAATACAAATGACCAGTATGAGAAATTTACCTATGGTGCTCTTGTGGGCGCAGGTATAAGAGTTCGACTAAATAGTAGTCTTTACCTGGATGCAGGTATTCACCTGGATGGCAGTATTACAAATGCAGAAGACACGGACTATGTAAATTATGAAGCTGGAAGATCGAAGACATATGACCTCAATCGTGGACTGGAATGCGGCTTTATATATTTCTTTTAATCTTTCTAAGCCATTACTGTTTACAACAAGGGGCTTTGTATGAAGACCCTTGTTTATTCCAATACAATTACAGGTACTATTCCGTGTTTTCCTCGTTGTTAGCCAGCTTCTATTATACCGGTTCGATTGTTATACGACATTCCCATTAAGATGCCTGACCAGGCAAACCCTTCAATACAGATTCATTTGTAGCAAGCCGCTATGTTGCAATTAGTTTTTTCATCACGCCTCACCATTGATCCTTAAGTCATAAAATGTTTTTGTCGACAAATTTATTTCGACCCTGCGGGGTTTTCACAGCATAATCTTTCAATGATATTCGAGTCACCTGTGAAACCCCGACGCTGCCAATAGCCGCCGCCAGTGTACACTCAGTGAAACATTTATAAAAAATTTTTGATAGTACGATAGAACTATAACTCAAGAATACGTTTCCATTTAAAGTTCTGTGCCATAGCGGCGGGGGCTATATCCGTTCGAAGTGTATTCAACGTCGGGGTTTCGCCAATGCGCTTATAAAATAAAAAATACCCAGGCGAAAACCCCGCCGCGAGGTAGGTTATAAAAACAGATATGCTAAAAATAAACTTGTATAGGTTTTTATATTTCCTGCGTTTTTATGTCGCAAACTTTTGAGGCTGGTTGTACTTTGACAGTCTCCCCATTCGGAACTGCTGCGTTCCTGTATACGTTTGCTCCTTTTATTTTAAAAGGAAACGCTGACAACGGAAAAGCGTGAATATTTTTAACCGGAATGCTCTATGTTTGCAACTCCATAAACATTTATTCTATGAAAATCATCCTATCTGTATTCTTTACTTTTTCGGTATTGTTGTGCTTCGGCCAAAATAATTTTCTTCCCGGATATATAGTTACATCAACCGGTGATACAATCAATGGAAATATTAATTATATGAACTGGAGGCAAAATCCACGTACAATTAAATTTCGTGAAAACGGCAAGGAAATTTCCCTTTTAGGGCTAAATGATTTAGTTGCTTTTGAAATTACTGGTCAGGACAAATATGAAAAATATATAGTGATTAAATCAGGAAGGCCTCAAGATTATACACAGATTAATGAACCAATTCCAGATAAAATTCTTTCTGATACTGTATTTCTGCGTGTATTGGTTAAAGGCCAGGCAAGTCTTTATGAGCTGGTCGATAAACGTACCTATTATTTTATTGGTATTGATGATGGCGAACCTCATGAATTAGAACATTGGTTAGAGCCACAGACTCAAAGCGGTGATTTTTATACGCGGAATACGTACCAGACTCAACTACTTCAATTTGCTTCTAAATTAACTGCTAATAAAGATATAAATGACCAAATAATCAATTCGAGGTATACGGAAAAAAGCCTGGTAAATATTATTAACCAGATAAACTTACTCAATGGAGGTACTGCTAATTCAGTGAAACTTGAAAAAAAGAATGCTGCTTATTTCTTTGTTGGTAGTGGAGTTAATATTGGTGAAATGAATTTTGGAGGAACGTCCCCAGAGTTTTCTACTTTAAATTATTCTACTTCTGTAACACCTTCCTTCCGGGCGGGAGCAGATTTTGCGTCAATCAGGAATATGCAGCGGTTAATCCTTAGAACAGAACTTACGTACAATACCTTAAAATTTACCGGCACCGCTACAGTTGACGAAGGCTCTGTTTTTGAGAGAAATGTTAATTATAATCTTCAGTTGAATATGATTAGTCCGGCGATGAATGTGTTGTATGTTATAGTGCAAGGCAGAATGGATATTTATTTGGGACTGGGGTTTTCCTGGAACATCACAAACAGTACAAATAGTCATGTTTCAATTTATAAGAATGGCCAGCAACAGAGGGTTATAGACCCTTTCCGTGAAGTTCAGACTGGTTGGGTGGGAGTAAATGGCAAGGCTGGAATGATGATAAACAAAAAATTTGATGTGAATATTAATTACAACTTTGCTGGATCGTTTGTACAATATTCTTCCTATTCTGCGGGTGCAAATGTGTTGGGATTGGAACTGAATTATAGGTTCCGGGGATCCAAATTAAAAAAGCAATAAGATCAATTGGACGTCCTTCCAAGCAACGTCTCTCAACGAGCCTTGTGCGGAGCTGAGGACGTTGCGCCAACATGAAATTGTATTATTATCGTTGGTGGTCGCTTTATACAAAAATAATCTTTGCAAATATTGGTCATTTCTATTACCCGTCGCCCCGTGAAGGTACAGTGGCGTATGATGGAGTTGTCTCCTATTCAGGGTCATGTATTTCAGTTGACGAACTCCGCTGGATGAGAAATCCCGATTGGGCGTTTTCAACTACGAAAGAATTTTTCGCTCCGGAGAACCTCAACGACGGGTACCTTTCTAACCATATTTGGGATTGGGGTATTGATGGGGATGAAAGCAACGAAGATATGTTAGCACGCTCCGTACCTTACCAG
>JBGSIG010000777.1:0-2317 GCA_041742655.1 Ferruginibacter sp.
ACGCACCCCAGTACACACAGCAATTGCTCGCAAATACTGGATTTGTAATTGATACCACCGGCCCTGTTCCGGTGGACAATCAAGTTGACACTTATATCAATAAACTGTTTTATTTTAATATCCCACTGAGCATTCACTACAGCCCGTTCAAGAATTTTTACGTCGGTGCAGGCCTTCAATTTTCTCAATTAAATAATGCCGTAGGTTTATTTGAAACCAGGAGATTCGGCACGGATAGCCTGTTAAAAACAAATTATGCCAGCATTAAAAATGATTCTGTATACAAAGAAATTAAAACAAACGAATGGCGTGTTTTAGTGGATGCAAATTATCAGTGGAAAAACCTGGTATTGGGACTAAGATATAACCAGGCACTAAGCAACTTTATCAATGTACAAATTTCCGGCACCGAAATTACGCAGGCAAGAAATAGTTCGCTTCAATTGTATTTGCGGTATATTTTGTGGAAGAATAAACCAGCGAAAGTATTATTTAAAAAATAAGCTTTTATTAATTCTTGATATACCCGTGCACTATTTATAGAACAAAAAAAACTGCCGGCTCGGCCAGCAGTTTTTTTAAAGTCTTTAAGTACCTTAGTCAACCACCTCAATACCACTGGCGGTAAACCGGATTTCTTTTTCCGGTTGGGTAATGGCGGCAATTTCCTGCTGGCTTTTTTTAGCATCTTTTGCGTAATGCCGCAATTCTTCTACAGAAGTTGTTTTATAAGATACTTCCCCATCCAGCACAATGGTTTTATCTTTTATTGCGAGCGGAGCAAAAAAAGCATAGTCTTTCATTTTCACAAAAGCGGTAGTACTATCGTTTACAGCCAGCTTTAACCAGCAACCTTTTTTCTCACACACCTCCAGTACCTTAGCCTTTACTTTAGTTGTTATTACTTCCTCTCCTTTCAACATGGACGGAATTTCCGCTATATTGATGGCACCATCAACAGAAGTAATAGACCCATAAACATCTCCCGGTTTCGCATCTCCTTTTGGAGGCTGTGCCATGGCGGCAGCGCTAAAAATGGTGAAAACAAATGCAATAAATAATTTCTTCATATACAACGGTGTTTAATTGAGCTACAAAAATAATGTTTAGCGGTTAAGGGCACGATTTTATTTGTAAAAATCTGCAAGTATTACATATATGTATCACTGTCAATGGTTAAATTACCATTGATGCAATTAAAGAGGTACCCGTCACTGGTAGTGGTCCGTTTGTGTTAAAATCCCGGCAGCGGCGTGGCGGGCGCATAAGCCTTTACCAGGTTGGTAATACCCCCTACGGCTATCTGAAGCCCCACGCAAAATATAAGGAAAGCCATTAAACGGTTTACTACCTGTTCGCTGCTGGAGCCAAGGTAATTCACCAGCCTGTTGGCGTTAAAATAGCAGATGTACACCAGCACGCACATTAAAATAATCGCTACTAAAATGGCGCCCTCATTTATCAAAAACCGGGTGGTATTCATGTGGTTGGCATGGGCACTGAGCGTAAATATTACCGATATGGTACCGGCACCTGCAGTAATGGGAAACGTGATGGGATAGAAAAGTTTATTGTCGATATCTTTTATACTATCGTCGGACACACCTGCACCATCTTTGCCGGCAACGGGCTTGGCGTCATTGTTGGAGGAGAGTAGTTCCCAGCCCAATTTACAGATCATGATACCCCCCGCCAGTTGAATGATGGGAACCGTAATACCAAATAACGCCAATATCCAATGCCCCGTAAAAAGCGTGACAGCGCACAAAAGAAAAACATACAATGCTATTTTTTTAACTGCACTTCTTCGTTCCTTTTCGGTGAGCCCGTCAAAATAGGGGCTAACAATAAAGGAAGAACCAATAGGGTTTATTACGGGAAACAACGCAATAATGCCTATAAAAACCAATTGTGTAAAACTGTGAATAGTAACGCCCATATTATTTTATATTGATTGTTTTTTGATACCTCCCTAACTTTAAAAACTTCAATTGCCTTATACACTTAAACATCTAAAAATGTACAAATGAGCTGTAAGATATAGGAAAGAACACAAAAATTAAAAATCGGGTTTCCCGAAGTGGCTTTTTAAATCCGAACAACCGGGGAAAAATCCATACAATTTTATCTTCAGCTGCTGGTAGAAAGATCTGCTTAGTTAATTTTGATAAATGAATACAATGAACCCTATAGTTGATTTTTATTTTGACAAAGCCAAAAAGTGGCAGGAAGAAAGCAATAAATTGAGAACGATCATTCTTAGTTGCGGGCTAAGAGAAGAATTGAAATGGGGTTGTCCGTGCTACGTAGTGCAAAA
>JBGSIG010000778.1:0-6607 GCA_041742655.1 Ferruginibacter sp.
ACAACAGTCATTAGAACTGTAAAAGGTAAAACCATTATGGTGCAACATGATGTTACTTCACCAAGGCCTTATTCTCGAATTCATTTAATTAGCGGTACAAAAGGGATTGCCAGAAAATGGCCTTCTCCAGCAAAAATTTCTTTTGGCGAAGCGTGGATAAAGGAAGATGAATATAAACTGCTGGAAGAAAAATACACACTGCCAATTGTAAAGCATATTGGTGCTATTGCTAAAAATGTGGGTGGCCATGGCGGCATGGATTTTATTATGGACTGGAGGTTGATAGATTGCCTTAGAAATGGCCTTCCACTCGACCAGGATGTGTATGATGCTGCATTGTGGAGTGCTATAGCTCCTTTGAGTGAAAAGTCTGTGGCCAATCGTTCACTTAGTTTGGATATACCCGATTTTACAAGAGGAGAGTGGAAAGCGAATAAGCCCGTAAACCTTAGTTTGGACGGCGGTGGTAATACTGAAGTGAGAACGTTCCCTTTACAAGCCGGCGGCAATCAGAGATAGGTTAACAATCATATTGAACTTTTTACAGGATATTTGTTGATTATTTACTATGTTCATTTCGAAATAGCAATTTGTTTTTTTGAATGAAAGTTTTTTTGACTGATAGCAAAAATCTTCTTAAAATAAGCGCATTTTGATCTATAAACAGAACTGGCATATAACCAATACATGAAAGTAACTCTCCTTACAGTAACGCACAATTCAGAAAAATACCTTGAGGAATGTATCCAGTCGGTTATAAATCAGTCGTATCCAAACATTGAACATATTATTATTGATGCCGAGTCTAAAGATGGAACATTAGGTATTATCAATCGCCATGACAAGCATATTGCCAAATGGATTTCTGAAAAAGACAAAGGAATGTATGATGCTATCAATAAAGGCATAGCACTGGCAACGGGAGAAATTATTGGAATTTTAAATAGCGATGATACACTTGCTTCAACTGACGTTATAAAAGATATTGTCGGTTGCTTTAATCAGTACCAGGTTGATGCAGTTTATGGCGATCTTGTATACGTGGAAAAAATTAACATGCAAAATGTGCTTCGTTATTGGAAGGGAGTGTCGTATAAGCGCTTTCGCTTTAAATACGGATGGATGCCTGCTCACCCCACATTTTACATTCGTACCGCACTTATCGCTGATCTTGGCGGCTACGAATCGCATTATTTTACGGCTGCCGATTATGAATTCATGGCCCGGTATCTTTTCCGTTTCAGGATTAACGCACACTATTTACCCAAATTGATTGTGAAGATGAGGGCGGGGGGGCAGAGCAACAAAAATATCGCCATTCGATTGCGGGCAAATCGCAGGGATTATTTAGCAATGAAGAAAAATAAAATCCCATTTCCTTTTATTGTTTCTATTCTAAAACCTATCATTAAGGTTCACCAGTATTATTATACCATTTTTCGCAAGGACATCAATTAATAGGTGCTATTTTTGCACAACCATGTTTGATTTTTTTAAGCGAAAAAATAACGGCCCACAAATTGAAGTTCTGCCTGTAACAACAGATATTCATTCGCACATCCTTCCTGGTATTGATGATGGAGCGCCGGATATTTCTTCAGCGCTGGAGTTGGTAAAAGGCATCTATGCACTTGGCATCCGCAAAACAGTAGCTACTCCGCACATCATCGGCGACCTATATCGCAACACCCCATTTACTATCAATGCCGCTTTAAGCCAGTTGAAAAAAGCTTGTGCTGAAGAAAAAATTGATATTGCTATCAGCGCAGCGGCGGAGTATATGCTTGACGATCATTTTTTAAATCTTTTGAGAGATGACACACCCTTGTTATCGATATACAAAAATATTATTTTAACGGAGCAATCTTTTGTGTCGCCAACAGATAATCTCCACCATATAGCATTTGAAATTATAACTAAGGGCTACCGGCCCATTATGGCTCATCCGGAGCGCTATCATTTTTATCATCAGAATTTTGATTCGTTTAGCGGCCTAAAAGATATGGGGTTTTTGTTACAGGTAAATCTATTGTCACTGACAGGTTATTATGGAAAACCAGTTGCCAAAGCTGCCAGGCATCTATTTGATAATGGTCTTGTCGATCTCGTTGGAACTGACATGCACCATGAACGCCATTTACAAATGTTGCAACATCCAAAAAGCCTGAGGATTTTTAATGAAATTACTGGGTACCAAAGGTTTAATGAATTAGAAAATTTGTAAAGTTCTTTTTAAAAAAGCTACAAAATGAATAAATCGCCGGTAAGGCGTTAAGTCTTTGGGGTATAAAAGAAATAATCCCATCCTGATTTAATAAGTTCAATAGACCGCATTTAAATCTAAGATTGTATTCCCGATAAAAATTGGGTTTTTAAAAATTCAATATACCGACCTGTGCCGATTATTCGGTATAGAAAAGAAAATTGGACTATTTAGTTTGTCACATCTATATAGAAACGTCTTCACGCCTTAACGGCAAAACCCTATTTTTGTATCAGATGAAACATCTGGCGTCGCTCAATCATTTTTTTTGGAAATATCGTCTTCGGCTAATATTAGGCATTCTCTTCATTGTGTTAAGTAATTACTTCAGAATTCTGTCGCCTCAGTTAACAGCTTATGTGGTTAATACAGTGGTGCAAAAAGTAGACTACACAAATAACGGCCTGGCCAGTAATACCTATGCCAAAAAGGAATTTGATTTTATTGTTTATAGAATAATTACGGCGTTAGAACAAAAGAGTTTTGCTTATAAATTTTTATGGTGTGGTGTCACGCTGCTTTTAATTGCGGTAATTAGTGGCATATTTATGTTCCTTATGCGCCAGACCATTATTGTAATGAGCCGCCTGATTGAGTACAATCAAAAGAACCAGATTTTTGCACACTATCAACAATTGGATACTAATTTTTATAAATTACATGGAACAGGTGATTTAATGAACAGAATTTCAGAAGATGTAAGCCGTGTAAGGATGTATGTAGGGCCGGCCATAATGTACTTTATAAACCTGGCTGCAGTAATTGGCTTTAGCATTTTTTTTATGATAAAAGCAAGCCCTAAATTAACCATCGTGGCACTTTCGCCTTTACCCATCCTGGCCATTACAATCTACTTAGTCAATACCATTATTCACAAAAAAAGCGAACGAATACAGGCTTTGCTAAGCAAGCTCACCATTAATGCGCAGGAATCGTATAGTGGAATAAGGGTAATTAAATCATTTGTACAGGAAAAGACAATGGCAACTTTTTTTGAGGAAAATAGTGAGGAATATAAAAAAAATACATTGAGTCTTGCAAAAACCGAAGCGGTTTATTTCCCCAGTATGGCATTAATGATTGGCATAAGCACTTTAATTACGATAATGGTTGGTGCCCTGGATGTGATAAATGATCCTATGAATAATTCTGTAGGCACTATTGCAGAATTTGTGATGTATATACAACTGCTTACTTTCCCGGTAAGTGCCATTGGCTGGACGGCCAGCATGATTCAGCGGGCCGCCGCCTCACAGAAACGCATAAACGAATTTTTAGAAACTCCTTCAGCAATAAAATTGCCGCCCAATGCACTTCAGCCCGCCTTGAACAAAAGCATTCTGTTACGTAACGTCAATTTTACTTATCCTCATACCGGCATACAGGCCGTTAAGAATTTTACTCTGCAAATTAATTCCGGAGAAAAAATTGCGATTATTGGAAAAACCGGTTCAGGAAAATCTACCATAGCGCAATTGTTGCTGCGGATGTATGATATTGATTCGGGTTCAATTCTATACGATGGGGTGCCCATTTCCGACATCGATTTAACGTATTTACGTTCTAATATCAGCTACGTGCCCCAGGATGTTTTTTTATTTAGCGAAAGCATCGAAAAGAATATCGCTTTTGGCATCGACAATGCAGTGCTTTCGTCAGTTGTGCAAGCTGCCCAACAAGCCAATATTGCAAAAGAAATTGAAAGCTTTCCGGAACAATATAAAACTATGATTGGAGAAAGAGGCGTAACCCTCAGTGGTGGACAAAGGCAAAGAATTTCTATAGCAAGGGCGTTGATCAAAAACCCATCTCTGGTAATATTTGACGATTGTTTAAGTGCGGTTGATGCCAAAACTGAAAAAACAGTGGTGGATAGCCTTGGTCTTTATTTGGGGAATAAAACGGCTATCATAATAACCCATCGCATTTTTTCGTTATTTAATTTTGATAAGATCATTGTCTTGGATGAAGGTAAAATTGTTGAAGAGGGGCGTCATTCGGCTTTATTGAAACAAAATGGGTACTATGCTGAAATGTATGCCAGGCAACAGTTGCAGAAGCATGATGTATAGTTTTTGTTATTTAGAATACCAGGTTAAAATTTTTGGCCTTCGATGTGTTGATAAGTTTAAGTGTTTGTTTTTATACAATAACACAGGTCTTTCAGGCTTTTGAAATTTTAATACGTGTGCGCTGTGAGTATGTTTATTTTGCTGTTTGGAAAACAATTTTATCTTTGCTTAATATCTTTTTAGCTAGAGACTTTTTATTACAAAAAAATTAAAATGGTGGCGAACGACAATAACGACAAAAAAATGGAAAGCGTTTACAGCAAACGCATAAGAGCCGGTAAAAGAAGAACTTACTTTTTTGATGTAAGAGAAACCCGTGGAAACGATTATTATTTGACTATCACAGAGAGCCGTAAGCGATTTGACTCGGACGGTTACGACAGGCATAAGATATTTTTATACAAGGAAGATTTTAATAAATTCATTAAAGGATTGGGCGAGGCCATCGATCATGTAAAAACTGAATTAATGCCCGATTTTGATTTTGATGCATTCAATCATGACACACCCTATGAAGGTGAGGACGGGCAGCAACAGAATACAGGTGCGGTTAAGCCCGACACCGAGCCATCTGTTCTAACAGCAGAAATAGTTCAGGAAGAAAAAGTTGAATCACCGGAACCTGGAATATCATTAGATAATGGAAGTACGGAAGAAGTTGATAAATGGTAAAAGCTTCACATCGATTATTGAAGGCCTTTATTCAGGATTAGAGAGGTAAAGTTGAGGCAAGTTCTTCGCAATTTTTAATGAAAAGCACGTATTTTGTAAGGGCACTCTGATTGATTGGGATATATTATTTAAATATTTAAAGTAGTCTAATTTTTGGAATGTTGATTTAATGTTCCTACTTTTGATGCTTCGCCAATGAGTGATTTTATCTAAACATCAATTCATTACGCTCTGATCCAATCTTATTTAAAGCAAACTGCATTTGTCTTTTTATTACCCTGATTCCTACGAATATCCTCCTTTAGATTGTTATATTGGCCTACCGCTCTGATGACAAGTTCAATAGAATCGCTTCCCATAAAAAAAGTAATAATATTTCGTACAAAATCGAAAATTTGTTTATCGCTAATTATGTATAAAAAGGCTACAAATTTTATTTTATTGGTAATTGCTATAGTTTGGGGACAATCATGCGTAACTACACAACCCACCACGTATTTTAACAATGCGCAAAATGCAAGTTATACACCGAGTGTGGAGGACTCCAGTTTGGTAACAATTGAAAAGAATGATATTTTGAGTATTGTGATCACAAGCCTTAATCCTGAAGCTTCTGCAATATTTAACGCCTCTACCAATGGTTCAAACACTAATTATACAACTACTGGAGCTGGCCAGTCTATAACCGGCTATCTTGTTAATTCGGAGGGCTTTATTGAATTGCCCATTTTAGGGAGCATGAAAGCCGCCGGCTTTACGAAAAAGGAATTAAAGGAAAAAATTACAAATATTTTAATCGAAAAGAAATTGTTGTTAGAACCTTTAGTTGCCGTGAGGCAATTGAATTTCGAAATTACTGTTCTTGGTGAAGTAGGTAAGCCATCAGTAATAACAGTGCCAAGTGAAAAGATATCATTAATAAAAGCGTTAGGTTTGGCAGGAGACATCACTATTTATGGAGAAAAGAGTAATGTAACATTGATACGGGAAAGTAAGGGCAAGCGGATAGTAACTCATATTGATTTGAATTCAGCAGATTTTTTAACGTCGCCTTACTATTATTTACAACCTAATGATGTAATATATGTTGAGTCCAACAAGAATAAAGTGGCAAGTGTTAGTCGCACCCGGCAATCGTTGCCAATTATTATTTCTTCTTTGTCTCTTCTTATAATTGCGCTTACCTATTTAAAAAGATAATTTAGTATTTCGAATGCAATTAACCCAACATAAAGCATCTCTGCAAAAGGAAGAAAATTCCATTATTCAGGTGATGGCGAAATACTTGCCGTACTGGCCTTTGTTTTTGATATTTGCAGTGGTGAGTATCATTGGTGCCTATTTTTATGTGCGTTATACAATCCCGCTGTATGAAGCCAGTGCCAAAATTATTATTAAGGATGAAAGGAAGGGTTATGATGATTCTAAAATGATGGAGTCACTCGATTTAATTAATACCAAGAAAATTATTGAGAACGAAATAGAAGTGCTTCAATCAAGAACATTGACGAAGAGTGTGGTAGAAAAATTGCACCTCTACGCACCTATTTCTCAGGAGGGAAAGGTAAAATCAATTTCAGCCTATCTTATTTCACCCATA
>JBGSIG010000779.1:0-5798 GCA_041742655.1 Ferruginibacter sp.
TATAATAATATGGCACTGGAAATGGTAGATGATCCGCAAGACAATAGTGATAATGGCGGCAGTGGTGGCGGTGGTGGTTTTAGTTCAGGCGGAAGGGGTGGCGGCGGTTTAGGCGTCGGCACGCTGCTTAATTTTTTACCACTAATAGTTGGGTTGTTTCGGGGACGCAGCGGCGGCGGTGGAAATAGTGGCGGCAAAGGGGGCTGCAGCGGTGGTATGATTCTTTTGCTGGTGCTGGCGGCTGGTGCTTATTTTCTATTGCGCAACGATTCCTGTGCCGGTTTATCGGGTGTATCTGATATGGTATCTCAGTTTACCAAAGGCGGTACTTTAGATCCCAACGAATTTAAAAAAGCAAGCGTGTACGAAGGGCTTGAAGATGATAACACAAAAAATCCACTGCCTGAAAGCGTTTCCCTCCTGCGCTTTGCACCCAATAGGCAAAACCAAGGCAAACAGGGCAGTTGCGTGGCATGGAGTAGTGGCTATGCAGCAAGGAGTATTATTGAAAGTGCCAGCACAGCACAAAATCCTAACAATGTTGCTTTTAGCCCGGCATTTTTATATAACCAGATCGGTATGGACGGTTGCCAGGGTTCTTACATTATTAAGGCGATGGAATTTATGACCAACAAAGGGGCAGTTCCTTTTAATGATTTTCCTTATGATGAAAACAATTGCAGCCGTCAACCCACCAATCAGTTGATGAATGAGGCGGCGCAAAACCGAATGCATGGATTCAACCGGTTAACGGAAGGTGATGGGGTTAGCAAATTAAACTTACGTGCTATCAAGGAACATTTAGCAAAGGATGCACCCGTTGTAATTGGCATGATGGTGGGTGGTAGTTTTATGGAAGGTATGATGGGTCAGAAG
This sequence comes from Ferruginibacter sp., assembly GCA_041742655.1. Classification (GTDB taxonomy): domain Bacteria; phylum Bacteroidota; class Bacteroidia; order Chitinophagales; family Chitinophagaceae; genus Ferruginibacter. The sequence goes on from JBGSIG010000779.1 coordinate 877, forward strand.
GTATGGCACCCCGACCAAAGTGATTACAGGCAGGCAGGGTTTGGTGGACACGCAATGTGTGTTATTGGATACGACGACAGGCTGGAAGGAGGCTCTTTTCAAATAATGAATAGCTGGGGGCCGGAGTGGGGAGAAAATGGTGTTGGCTGGATACGGTACAACGACTTTTTGGAATTTGTAAGAGAGGCCTATGGTATAGACCCTATGCCTAAAAGAGGCGCTGCACTCAATATAGCTTTTGAGTGTAATATTGGGTTGGTAAACAACGATACCAAGCAATACATTCCACTAAAGGCAGGTAATGGAAATACGTTCACCACGGTTACGCCTATACGCAAAGGAACAAAGTTTAAAATTGAAATTAAGAATGCTGTGGAGTGTTATATTTATTTGTTTACGCCCAATCCTGCCGGCACCAGTTTCGTGTTGTTTCCTTACAAACCCATTCATTCGCCATATTGTGGTATCACGGGCTACAGGTTGTTCCCTAAAGGGCAATCCATAAGAGCTGATAGCCTTGGTACAAAAGATTTTATGGGCATCGTTGTAAGCAAAGAGCCTTTGGATTATAATGCCATCAATGCAGCTATCAACAAAAGCAGTCAATCAACCTACACCGGTAAACTAAACGAGGTAATCAGCAGTGCCTCCATCAAAAATGTAAATTATTCAAACACTGCCAACGGCGGTATTTATTTTAAAGCCGCTGCCACCGAAATAAATAAAGTAATTGGTTGTGTGGTGGAGATAGATAAGCAATAAATATTTTCCAGGAGCATGGCAAATGGCTTGTGAGTTTAAAGATAGGTGCCAATAAATAGTTTTTTTAACCATAATAAACTTTACTCCAACTATCCAATAAAGTAATATTTCGTGGCAGATTGGAGTCAAACTACCTTCTCCTTCGGAGAGAGCTTGTCCCGAAAAAATCGGGAGCTCGGGGGTGAGGTCAAACAAATAATTATGCAAACAATTTTAGGAGCCAACGGAACAATTGGTTCATTAATGGCGAAAGAGCTAGCTCAATATACTGATCTTATCAGGTTGGTAAGCCGCAATCCCAAAAAAGTCAACGAATCAGATGAGCTTTTTGCTGCAGACCTTACAAAGCCGGCCCTGATAGATAAAGCAGTGGCAGGTTCTGAAGTGGTTTACCTGTTGATTGGATTGGATTATAATTTGAAAGTATGGCAAAACAACTGGCCGGTTATCATGCAGGCAACAATCGAAGCCTGTATTAAGCACAATGCAAAGCTTGTATTTTTCGATAATGTTTACATGTACGATATCAACGCCATTCCGCACATGACGGAAAATTCTCCCATTAACCCACCCAGCAAAAAGGGCGCAGTACGCATGCAGGTAGCAGAAATGTTACTATCAGCGGTAAAGACGGGCAAACTAACGGCGTTGATTGCACGCTCTGCAGATTTTTACGGACCCAATAACCACAAAAGTTTTTTAATAGAAGTGGTGTATAACAATATTAAGAAAGGGAAGAAGCCAAACTGGTTTATTGATGCCGATAAAAAACATTCATTCACGTATACACCAGATGCTGCAAAAGCCACCGCATTATTAGGTAATACTGCCGATGCCTACGGGCAGGTATGGCATTTACCTACCGATAAAAATACGCTCACAGGCAGAGAAATGATCGGCCTGTTTGCAACAGAAATGAATGCCTCCAATAAAATATTTTTATTGCCCAACTGGATGTTAAAAATGATAGGCCTTTTTATTCCTTTGATGAAAGAAATGCCGGAAATGATGTATCAATATGACCGGGAGTATTTTTTTGACTCTGCTAAATTTGATCAGCGTTTTAATTTTTCTACCACCAGTTATCAGCAGGGCGTAAAGGAAACTGTAAGCCAAACTATTGAGTAGTTTTTTTAGATCAATATTTGTTTTAGCTGTAGCTTCCATAACCTGATTATGTTTTACCTTCGTTTTTATGAAGAAAAAAATCTGCCTTTTTACTGTTGTACTTTTAACGGTGATCAACATTTGGGCACAGGAAAAGAAATTATATGATCCGGATGCAAACGCCACAGCTGATATTGAAGCAGCCGTGAAAAAAGCAGCCGCAGAAAATAAATATGTTTTGATACAGGCTGGTGGAAACTGGTGTAGCTGGTGTCTTGAATTTGCAAGGTCAAGCAAGGCAGATCTTCAAATTGATTCTGCTATCAACAGCGGTTTTATTTGGTATCATCTAAATTACAGCAAAGAAAATATGAACGACGCGGGGTTTGCAAAATATGGCTCTCCACAGCGTTGTGGCGTTCCAGTAGTTATTATTTTAGATGGTAAGGGCCAGCGCCTGAACACACAGAACAGCGAATATCTGGAGGATGGAAAGAAAAGTTACGATAAAAATAAGGTATTAAGTTTTTTAGCGAACTGGAGCCCAAAAGCACTATTGCCCGAAACGTACGAGAAACAATAATTTAGGGCACACTTTTTTTATTGGAATAAATAAGTATTAATATGAACACCAATAAAGATAATTTCATTCGATTGATGCAGCATCCTGTTAAATTCAGGATGTTTTTGTTTTCGAAATTACCCTCTGCGTTTTTTTCTGGCGTGAGGTTAAAGACAATCGATGAAACAAATGCAGTTGTAACAGTACCGTACAAATGGTTTTCTCAAAACCCATTTAAATCTACCTATTTCGCCTGCCTTGCTATGGCTGCAGAAATGAGTACAGGCCTGCTTGCCATGATGAATACTTACAAAAGCAATCCAGTTATATCAATGCTGGTAACCGGTTTAGAAGCTGCTTATTTTAAAAAGGCTACAGGCATCACTATCTTCACCTGCGAAGAAGGTGTAGCAATTATTAATACAATTGAAGAGGCGATCGCAACCGGCAATGGCAAAACCATTAAAGTAAAATCTACCGGAAGAAATGATAAAGGAGAATTGGTTGCAGAGTTTTTTATTACCTGGTCTTTTAAGGTAAAAAAATAATTTGGATCATTTATTAGCCGGGCGCTCTTCAAATCCGATAGCAATCGGATATCACATTTATTTGTCGCCTGTGTGCGGTGAGGACACCGTCCAGTGCTGAAAAAAATTGCTACTCCTATTAATTGAATTTGTATCGAAGCCCTATTGTTACAAAATTGTAACCGGTCGTTTTTGCACCCAATGGAAATCCCAATGGGGGGTCCATCAGCAAGCAGTATAAGACCAACTTCCAAATAAGGATATAAATGATTATTTGCTTTGTACTTGACTCAAACTAAGGGCATCATTGTAAAGCTGACATTAAAAATATGCTTATCATCAATTGCGGTAGGTGTGCTGTTATATGATACTGCAAAAAAAGATAAACCTAATCCGGCAGCGAAATAAGGTTGAAACCGTTGCGACCCGGTTATTGCATATTCTGCGGTAAATAATAGCGGAGCCACAGTCAATTTTGTTTCAAAGAGTTTGTCATCAGGATTTTTATCCGTTGCAAACCTTGCCATTTGAGTTTTTATACCAACGGTAAAAACCTGGCTTAAACCAGTATTTGCTATCAAAATTAGGAATAACAAGGCCAGACTTTACAACATTATTATAGCCTGTGATGGGTAGACTTATCCCAACCCCAGCACCGACCTCCCACTGAAAAAATGAAGTTAGTGAACAGAAAATCATAAGCCCTGTAAATATTTTCGTTAGCTTCATTTTAATAAATTGAAAGGTTGATTGATTAAGAGATGAAGTGATTTTTGTCAGTTTTTTTTCGAATAGCCCGGTACGCTAGCTTCTTCCACAAATACTCAATTGGTCCCTGTGCATTTTTTTTCAACCACCACTTGCTGAAAAGTATTTGAATAATAAAAAATATTACGGCAAGTAAATATGTTTCAGTTAACGTTAATTTTCCGTACAAATTCAAAACATTTGTGCAGCGGAAGAAAACAATCAGATAGAAAACAGATTGAAGTATATAATTAGTAAGCGCCATTCTACCTACAAATTCAAACGGTGACGTAAGTTTTTTAAACCACTTGTAGTGAAAGAGTTTTATGAAAGCAGCTATGTAAAACAGGCTTTGCAGAAACAGGCCTGCAACTATCATTACGGGCAGCCAAATCAGCGCAGGAGTAAGCTCGATCTGACCTGTGGTTATCATCCAGAACAGGTAACTGCAAATCAATCCAGGTAAGGCGCCAAATATAATAAGCTTTTTTATTGGCTTGGTAAATTTTTCCCGCTCATGAAAAAAACCTTCTTTTGCCATCCAAAAACCAATCAGCATGCTTCCAAAAGCAAAAACAAGCGTAATTGGTGAATCATGAATAAAATTCCTGAATGGGTCAATTCTTGCATTTATTTGCAGGTAGCGCCAATACGATGTAGTTACAGGATGCTCAGCCACTATTGATGTATCAAAGGAGTATTGTTGTAAATCCAACGCACCGTTTAAAATAAATACAATGGCTGTGATAGGAACCGTAAATACAATTCCTGTAATTAATATTCGTTTTGATTGCCATTTGTATACCAGCAATAACAACATACCGCAAATAGCATAGTCGCGAATAATATCTCCAAACCATAATAGATAGGCGTGCAGGCAAGCAATGCCGAGCAGCAGCAACATCCGGATAAGAAAATATTTCTTAAATGCAACGCCTTTTTGCTCTGCCCTGTGCAATTGAATATAAAATCCAAAGCCAAATAGGATACTGAAAATAGAAACAAATTTTTTATCAACCAGCATATGAAAAATACCATCCATCAGCTTGTCTGTGCCTGCCGTGCCTAACACAAAATGCCGTGCACTATAAACGGCATCTGCGTTTTCTGCAAATGGGATATTGCCGATTAATATAGCAAACAGGGCAAGCCCTCTAAGGGCATCAACAACAAAAATTCTGTCTTGTTTTAAATCCGGTTGAAATGAATCCATATTT
>JBGSIG010000780.1:0-5621 GCA_041742655.1 Ferruginibacter sp.
AAATCCGTTAATATTATATGTACAGGTAACCGGTGCGCCAGACGGGTAGAACACAACGGTATACGTGCCACTGGGTACCTGGCCCAGCGTATAAGGTGTATTGGTGTTGGCATTTAACGTGAAATAGTAAATCAAGCCGGTAGTTGTATTCGTAAGCCGTAAGTTATATGTGCTTGTTTTACTGTTATATCCCTGTACGGTGATTAAGTTGGAGGTACAGGTTCCATTGGCGTCTGCATATGCCTGTCCGTTTGAACTGATATCTGCGAGTGCTTTTGAATTAGCATCAATTATACTGATGGCAGAACTATATGTGTTTGCGGCTACGCTATAAGTAACCTGGCTTCCTGTGCTACCACCTGTACATGCCCTTGTAAACACCTGGCTTTGTGGGGTATTAAAAAAATAATTGCAGTTTTCCAGTTGCCCGGCATAATTATAACAGAATTTTTTGAGGACATTTTTATACTGATCCCTTATTTGGGCCAGCCGGCCCATCCCGTCATACTCATAGTAAGTTAGCCTATTGTTAGCATCACATTGGCTTGTTACACCAACCAGTGGTTCAAAAGTATTGGTGGACATTTGCGAACCTACTGGATATAATCTTAGTTCATCAATTATTCCTGTACCCGATACACTCGCACTCCCTGTGACGGGATTAATAATTTTATGCTCATAGTAAGTCCAGCCATTTAAAGAGATGCCTGCCGTAGCAGCTACGCTGTTTACATTTTGTGCTCCATTGCGGCTCCAGTAGGATACAATATAAGTTTTTGTGTTGCTTAAGCTTCCGCCATAGATATAGCCGTTGCTTAAATTATAACCTCTTTTTCCTGTTGGTGCGTTAGCAGTAATAACAGGAACTCCTGAAAAATTCCAGTTCCCCTTTCCATCAGCTTCGAACGATGTATAGGCAATTTCAGATTGAGGTGCATCGTTTACCTGTGCCACCGGGTAGATATTATAATAGTCCCAAATAATTGATTGTTTTGCATCATTGGTCTTTTGCATTTCCAGCACATTGCCCCTGCTATCGTAACTTAGAAAATTTGCACGGGTTTCAGTGGTGTTAGTCTTTGTTTGCAATTGTATATTGTTTACGAGGTAATTGTTGTAGTAAGTACCGTAATTATTTGTTTGTAAAAAAACCGGGCTTGTGGTATTGATCACTTTTTGCTCAACAATTTTATTAAAAATATGATTGGTCGTCATATTTGGATAAGAGCCCGTGGAATAATTGTACGGATATTTATAACTAGTAAAAATGGACTCGTTTTTTGAGTTGATTGTTTGTGTTTGAGTTGTTTGTAAATGCAACAGATCATCATAGGTGTATTTTATGATGGTTGAATAAGAATTGGTTGGATATGCCTGATCATAGATAATTGTGGTGTCTGCCACCAGTTTATTATCGCCACTTACCATTTCATAATTATTCCAATTATAATTACCGATGTCGGTATAAGTAACACAACCTGTGTATGTTTGTATTCCACAATTAGCCGGATATCCTCCAATTAGTGTAATGAGATTCTTAAAACATGCGAAGCCCATCCCGCCGGTACTAAATTGCTTTGGAAAATATTGATAGCTCTTTCGTGATTCCTGAACTTTGGTATAAGTGCTGTTTCCATTATTCCTAAAATCCGATTTATTGGAAAGCAAACCTCTTACGAAATGGTAAGAATCAAACATTGGTAGGCTATAAGCAATAATTGAGGTTCGCTCGTCAGCCTTATCTGAAAAAGTGTAAATTGTTTTTCCTGCGTTTGTTGTTTGATCACCCACATATTCAGTTACAACCGGATATACAACTGCAGCGCCATCGAAAGCTTCCAAATCATTGGTAGGGTTAGCAAAAAATATCCTTCCTCTTTTACGACTTTCCCCAATACATTGGCCATTAATGTCATACGCATCATTAGATCTATAATTTTGTGTTTTTGAAAAAAAATATTGTTCTAACAAGAAATTATTTCTCCCATAGCCCAATTCATTCAAACCATATTTATAAGTTTTAATAATGGGCGTGGAACTAGCGCTTACATAATTTTTAATTGATTTAATACGTAAGCCACCTGCGTATTTTGGATTACTTTGAGCATCCAGGTATTGATTGGTTTCGTATTCAAATTGTGTATTTCCACCAGTTGGATAAGTTATTTTTTGAAGGATGTAGGCTTGCATATAAGCAGGGTTTGGATCCCGCGCTGTATAAGAACTTCCTCCAATAGCAATTGTTACTGGGCTTGGCAAATAGTCTATATCCATGCGTGGAAACATTGTAGGATCACCATTAGGCTTTACATTAAGGGCGTTATTAAAATAGCCCCAAAAATCTTTCTTTGTGCTAAAATTATCGGGCAAAGTAATTGCTGTATTGTAGGCAAAACGATACGTTTGAATGGCCTCACCATTTCCTGTTTTTATTTGCATAGAATCCAGCCGAAGTCTTTTAGTCGCAGCATCTGTTCCCGATATAAAATAGCTATGAAAAAACTGGAAGCTTCTAAGCAGAGTATATGTATTGCTTAAAACATCATAATTGTAAATTTTTATAGCATTGAGCCGGTTTTGTAACGAGTAGCCACCATTAAAATCCTGCCTGCTTTCCGGGGCAGATTCAAAAACAACTTTACCATTTTTAAAATCAATTTGCGTCAGTTGCTTCCATATTGTATATACTGAACCAACATCCGCTGAAAGAATACCGAAGTTCGGAGTAAATGCTCCGCCGCCGGTGCAATTATCATCCACCGTTACATATTCCGAGAAATAACGGTCAGTAATTCCGCTTCCTGATACATCATAGCGAAGATGAATTGAATCTTGCTTGTTAGCAGAGATCATTTCGGTAAGTAACCATGACGAAAGGCCGTAAACACTTGTGCCCCCTCCCGAATTGGTGGATTCTTTCGCACCGAAAATATACTTGATTCCCCCTTCATCGGTAATATCAAGGTCTACATTGCTTGTGGAAAGGGTCTTGTTTACAGCAATGGGCGCATATGGAATTAAAAAAGGAGCATAACCATTAGCTTGATTGAATAAAAATTTACCACTATGCCCGGGAAAGCTATAAGAAAAAATATCTGGTTGCACATCATAGTTTCCGAGGTCTACATTATTTATGTAATCAATGCCGGCTGCAGTTTGATCACTGACATTCGTTTTGACACTATTGGTAGCCCCTGAACCAACTGTTAGGTAATTCCCGGCCTGCTCATCTGGCTTTCCCATTATTTTTCTGGTAATAGAACCCCCACTTTGTAAGCTCCAGCCTAATCCTATCCTTGAGGGCATTTCGTTAACACGAATTCCTGAAGGATGATAATTAATGCTGATTGGAATAGTCAATTCCCCAATTTTTACCTCATAAATTGGAATGGAGATATCCGGAATTCCGGTAAAAAGATTTACCTCATAATTACCATAGTTGGCAAAAGCTGCTGCCTCTGGAGTAGGTGGGGTTAACGAAGGTAAAAACTTAGTCGGTGATTGAGCGTAAATACTACTTCCACCCACAAGCAGGAAAAAGAACAGAACCGTTCTCTTAAAAATTGTCTTTCTTGTTGTTACATTCATTGTCATATTTTTATTTAAATCCGTACCCGAACCTAAACACCACAGGTTGGGTAGCTGGTAAATGTTGTTGGTATAAGAAATCATATAGTATCTGAATATTGGATGACTTAAACCATTTGGATTTTACATTTATTTTTTTAGTGAGTCCCAATAGCGCAGATCGTTGCCATGCATCATATCCACGCAATTGAGCAAAATTGTCGAACTGTGTATTGTAGTTCATTTCGTACCCGCCACTTACGAAAAAGTTTTTCTTTAGTTTCCAGTCGATAAAACTTCTAAGACCTATTCCTTCGTGTGTAATTTGAATATGCTGAAAGGATCCCATACCAACTATATAACTTGCCCCTAATCCTACGATCGACTTATCGTTTAGTTTGTATCCTATGCTTAGCCCTATATTTGTTGTAGCCGGAATCAGGTAATTACTTTTGCCAAATTGAAAATTTACATCATACACCATTCGCTGTTTCAGTGTTTTTGTCTTTTGCATATTTGGCTTAAAATCGGGCAGCTCCCCTCCTTCCGTGCCGCCTACTCCTAGAGCTGATGTAAGGAGTTTATCTTTTAATTTAGTTAGCTCTGCCTGTGCCTGCTGCATGTTTTGACTGATGGCCTGCTGTGCATTCGGGCCACCTGCAGAAATAGTGCTTTGAATTAAATTTTGTACGCTTGCCCTTGTTTGCAAACCCGCCGTATTGGCAATATTGGCAGCACTTCCTGCGCCTCCCGGCGGTCCAAACAATGAAGCGAGCATACTGTTTTGTTGCATGAATTTTTGAAAGGCGGGTATTTTATTTAAAATAGTCAGGGCGGTTTCTTCTGCCTTTTTGCTATCAGAAAATAGTTCCTTGTAGTTCTTGATGGTTTCTACATAGTAGTAAGCTTCCTTATTTATTTTAGTCAGGTATTTGCTTTTGCCAATGATGGTAAAAGCCTGGGCAATCAATTCCTTTTTACGTTCCTTGATAAACTGCTCAATGGCCTCCATTTTTGCTTCGTCTGTATCAAGCTCTTTCATTTTATTGCTTGCTGCGGTTGCCTTTTTTATGACCTTACTGTTTAATTCATCTTTTTGCTGGGCTATGTATTTCAGGCTTGTTGTAATGTCGTCACGGTATTTGTTGTAAGGTGCCTGGTATTGCAGCATGATGGCCTCGCCCTTTTTATACTCTTCAAGCAACCGGGTAAACGTCATTTGATTATTGCCGAACAGCCTGTTGGCTGTTTCCGGTGAACTTGCTTCCAGCAAGGCTTTTATCTTATTTTCCCAGCGGCTAAGTTTGGTGAGTGTTTTTTCAGTTTTACCGGTGATGCGTTTGGTGTACAACTCAACTTTACTATCTATATCATTTATATATTTTGTAGGAACCAGTAATACATTATCAATGGAACTGTCTATATTCTGTGAAAAGACAGTTGCATGTAGCAACAACAAAGAAATAAAGATGGTTAAAGGCTGCTTACACATTGCCAAGGGTTTGCATAAATCGTTTACCTAATTAATTACATTAACTACACCTTTTTTACTCCCATAAAGGGAGTAAAAGCGTTTTTGTCCTATAAAGAAATTCGTGAAAAAGTGGTTTTTGATTGGGAGGAAATTGGTATCCGTTAATCTTTAGTAAACGTAGATTTATTTATTGTCATTTCAAAATATGAAATCGCCTGTAATTTGATATAAAATTGTAATACCCTTACTGGTATTAAATTTTAAAAATAAAATACAGGAAAAATCCTGTATAAATTCAGTAATAGTACGCTACAAAAAAGCAGTATTTTTACTGTACTTTCTTGAACCGACAACCTTGCCAAAAGATTTTATAGAGAAATTCGTGATTTTTAAAAAAGGCTCTTAACAGCGGTAGCCGAGTGATTCCATTTTCTGCTGAAACTGGGGAAAGTTTTTTGCCTGTTCAAGCGCATTTATGATGTCGGCTTTGAGTTGTTCTTTTCGGATGTCCTGCCGGGGAATTAATCTTTGCTCCGGTGATAAAAATTGCCTGGCGCTTAGTACCTGATGCAGTTCATAT
>JBGSIG010000781.1:0-1592 GCA_041742655.1 Ferruginibacter sp.
CTAAGCTAAAAGCGACAAGGTCGTATTGTTTGGCGGCAAATGTCCATGGGTCAAGTATGTCAGCCTGAATGAATTGAACATTTTCGGCAGTTATTTTTTGTCTTGCTTTAGCGAGCATTTCGTCCGAAAGGTCGACGGCTAAAACGTGTTTTGCTTTAGTTAGCAGATATTCGGTATTTTTTCCTGTTCCACAACCAATTTCCAAACAGTTATCAAAGTCGATATCTGCCAAGGTAGTTCTTATGGCTATAGCTTCAAGGTCTCTCGTTTTGTTGCTATTGGTGTCATATTGGTCAGCCCAGATATTATAAGCTTGTTTTACATCCATAAGTCTATGTTGCTAAGCTAAATTAATTTGTAAAATCTTTCACCTTGCGGACTACTACTAAAAGGTTGGGATCGCCTCACTTTTAACTACAAATTTGTCACGTAATGGCGCGAAGGGGTAGCTCAATAAATTTTGCGGCACATTGCGTCCTTCGCGACTTGGCGGTTAACACTCCACACACACACACACCCACACACTTATACGATAAAATGTTTTCGCGTCTATTCACTGGCGCTTTTCTGTTTGAGTTGCTCTGCCATTCTTAATGTATGGTGCAAAGATTTTGTATTTGTCCAATCGTTATGTCCGGTAATCAGGAACTTTATGGCTTTACATTTTTCCAGGACATTTTTTATGGTTGTCGGATAATCCTTTACGCTGGCATCTGCCAGATTCCCAAGATTGTTATCGTCCACGCTTTTTACCAGACAGCCACCGTAAAGAATCTTTTCTTTCTCAAACCAAATAATAATGTTGTCGGGAGCATGACCTTTACCAGGATAAAATGTTTGAAAGGAATACTGCCCGACCGTAAAAACTGTATCCTTTTCAATCAGGAATTCAGCCCTTTTCATACCTCTTTTTTTACTTAGTTCATCTGTCTGCCGAGTAGTATACGTTTTGATACCCTTTTTTCTGTAATATTCCAAACCTGCCGTTCTGTCTTCGTGAAAATGTGTGGCAATACAAAGCACTACTTTTTTATTATGCCTTATCCGTATGCTGTCGAGCAACGGCTGAAATTGCGTTGTATCCCATGGGCAGTCAAAAATAACGGCTCCACTGTTTGTTAAAAGATACATGCCGTTTGCCGGAATGCGATTGCCTTTATAATAATTGTATGTTTCATAAACATAAAAGTCATCGGTCAAATAGGATATTTTTAAACTAGCTGAGTTTTGACCAAAGACGTTTCCTAAACAAAAAAAGCAAATGATAGTAGTTGTTGTGATTGTTCTGATTGTATGGATTTTGGTAGCCTGCATAAAAAATTGGTAACGATGTACTTTTAGGGAACGCTCGAAAAGCATAGATGTTTTTTTGTCTTTAGCTAAGTCGTTGTTCTATTTGAAAAATATTTCCTTCCGGATCTTCTCCGTCGCAGAATAATGAATTGATACCTGAAAATGATTTGATTTCTCCAATTACTAAACCCTTATCAATAAGTCGCTGACGAAAGACTTTTAGGTCGCCCTTTATATAAAAAACTAATTTAGTGTTGCTTTCCACTCTAAATTCTTTTCCGTCTTCAGGTTCATACCCG
>JBGSIG010000782.1:0-5684 GCA_041742655.1 Ferruginibacter sp.
ACCCGGAAAAAGTACTGTATTTCGTAATGGTAAAAGAGGTAATTCGGCTGGAATGGGCTGTGTGTCGTTGTCTTCAACAGCATCCTCATTTAAGGGAATGATCGGCATAAACTCCATTTCTTCTTCCATACCGGGTATAAAAAACTTATTATTCATAGTTTACAATATATAGTCAAATTGTCAAAATTCACAGTTAATTCTTTGAATTTTATTTGGCGGTGTATATAGTCAACATTAATGCCGAAAGGGTGTAGGCCGACTAATTAACTGTTGAAAATCAAAAAATTAAGCACTAAAAATTATAAATTAAAAATTTATCAAATAGGTAATGGCAATCTTAATAATCTAAAATAGACGATGAACGAAGCAGACAATCTTACAGCTAAATCTCATTTTCAATTGAAACGTATCTTCGCAACATTATGTATATCCATTGCACGGAAAAAGAATTATTAATTTTTGATAAAATTGCGGGTGCCGCAGCAAAATTGCAGGTGCGCTGTTATTTGGTGGGCGGGTTTGTAAGAGATACTATTCTCGGCAGGGAAACAAAGGATATGGATATTGTTTGTATAGGCGATGGAATAACACTGGCACATGCCGTAGCAGATTTGTTTGCGCCAAAACCCATGGTGAACTTTTTTAAAAATTTTGGCACTGCACAAATAAAAGTACAGGATGTGGAAATTGAATTTGTGGGTGCAAGAAAAGAAAGCTACAGGTACGATAGCCGTAAACCTCAGATAGAGACAGGTACTTTAGAAGATGACCAGGATAGAAGAGACTTTACAATTAATGCGCTTGCCATCAGCCTTAATAAAGATGACTATGGCCAACTGGTTGACCCATTTGATGGTATTGGCGACATTGAAAGGAAAATAATTAAAACTCCCCTGGCACCTTCGCAAACGTTCATCGACGACCCACTGCGAATGATGAGGGCCATCAGGTTTGCGACTCAGTTAAATTTTGTGATTGAGGAAAATACATTTGCCGCCATAGCTGAAAATAAAGAACGCATCAAAATTATCAGCGGCGAACGCATTGCAGGCGAATTAAACAAAATACTGCTAAGTAAGAAGCCTTCCGTTGGTTTCGACCTGTTGTACAAAAGCGGGTTATTGAAAATTATTTTTCCTCAAATGGTTGACCTTGCGGGTGCCGAGTATATCGATGGAAAAGGGCATAAAGATAATTTTTACCATACGCTGCAGGTTGTAGATAATATTGCCGAACATACAAATGACTTATGGCTTCGCTGGGCGGCGGTATTGCATGATATAGCAAAGCCTTTAACCAAAAAATTTGAAGTAGGCCACGGCTGGACTTTTCATGGCCACGAAGTGGTTGGCGGAAGAATGGTGCCTAAAATTTTCGCAAAATTAAAATTGCCGCAAAATGAGAAAATGAAGTTTGTACGCAAACTGGTGGAGTTGCATCTGCGTCCAATAAGCTTAACAAAAGAGAACATCACGGATTCGGCTATACGCAGATTATTATTTGATGCAGGCGAAGATTTTGATGCTTTAATGACCTTGTGCAATGCAGACATTACCAGCAAAAACAAACATAAAGTAAAACGCTTTTTGGAAAACTTTGAAATGGTGCGAAGGCGCTGTGCAGAAGTAGAGGCCAGCGATCAGCTTCGCAATTGGCAACCTCCTATAACCGGGGAGATCATCATGCAGACATTTAACCTGCCTCCGGGCAGGGTAGTGGGAGATTTAAAGCACGCCATCAGGGAAGCGATTTTAGAAGGCGATATACCCAATGACTACGATGCCGCCTTTGCATTTTTGCTGCAGAAAGCAGCGGGCATGGGCATTTTAAATAACCATTGATTAAAAGCAATTATTTAAATATCAATTCTTATTTTTACAGTATGGCAATTTTACGTTTCAGAGTTTATTGGGAAGATGATGACAGCATTTACAGGGATGTGGTTATTAAGTACACACATACTTTTGCAGATCTGCATCAAAGTATATTAAAATGTTTTGAGTTTGATAGTAAACACAAAGCCACTTTTTACCGCAGCAACGATAACTGGCTTCGGGGAAGAGAGATATCGCTGGAAAAATACGATGACAAAGTATATAAGGTAGATCCTTTGATAATGAGCGAGGTTACGCTGGGCTCTGAAATAAAAGACCCCAATCAAAAGTTTATCTATGTGTACGACTTTAATAAGTTCTGGACTTTTATGGTGGAGCTGATCAATATAGATAAGGAAGAAAATAAAAAATTTGCATACCCCGGCTGTATCCGTTCTGAAGGCATCGCACCATCACAGTATGGCACCAAGGGCCTCATTGATAAACGGCTTGCGGAAGTAGAAGAAAAATACGATTTAAATGCAGCAGCAATGCTGGAAGGTTTTAGCCAGGAAGATGAAGATGGCAATGCCGAAACCACCGAAGAGGAAACCGGCGGCGAAGAGGCCCAGGAAGAATTTTAGTATAATGGATAATAGGCTAATGGATAATTAATAATTTTTTATTCTTTTTACACTTAACTTTTTCATGAAGCCGTTTGTGTTTTTCTGCTGTAAATAATTTAACTACCTGTTTGTAATCTCAATTTTGCTTTTCGATGGTTGAACGATAGTGGTATTGACAACATTATCCATTATCCATTAATAGATTATCAATTGAAAAAGACTTGTATCATTATTGCTGGACCAACAGCCATCGGTAAAACCGCACTGTCTGTTCAATTGGCGCAACATTTTTCAACAGAGATAATTTCTGCAGACAGCCGTCAATGTTTTACTGAATTAAATATTGGTGTTGCCAAGCCTACTGAGGCCGAGCTGCAACAGGTGAAACACTATTTCATTAATTCACATTCAATAAAAGATGTTGTAAATGCTGCTGTTTTTGAGCAGTATGCTTTGGAGAAGGTGTCCCAAATTTTTATACAGCACGATATTGCCGTAGTGGTTGGCGGAACAGGGCTTTATATAAAAACCTTTGCCGAGGGTATCGATGAAGTGCCGGTAATAAACCCGTCAATAAGAGAACAGGTGATAGCAGATTATGAATGGGAGGGATTGGCATGGCTGCAAAAGGAGGTAGAAAAAAATGACCCTTTATATTTTGAAAAAGGCGAAATAAAAAACCCGCAACGGTTGATGCGGGCATTGGAAGTAAAATTATCTACGGGCAAATCTATCATGGAATTTCAAACGCAACAAAAACGCCACAGAGATTTCAACATCATAAAAATTGGCCTAGAAATGCCACGTGAGGAGCTCATTAAAAGGATCAATAAAAGGGTAGATATTATGATGGAGAATGGCTTACTGGATGAAGTTAAAAGCCTTGTATCCTACAAGGAATTAAATGCATTGCAAACCGTAGGATACCGGGAATTATTCGGCCATCTGATTGGGGATCTTTCGTTGCCGGATGCTGTAGAAGCCATCAAAATAAACACCCGCCAATACGCAAAAAGACAAATGACCTGGTTTAAGAAAGATGAATCAGTAAACTGGTGTGAGCCCGATTTTGAACAAATGATAAGCGTTGTAAAATTCGCCGAATAAATAAAACCAACCACAAAAAAATAATTGAGCTAGTGCTTCATCTAAAATTTTACACCCACGCTTGCCACAATATTGCTCAACTGATTATTTATGTTGGCAAAGGTATTCGCCTTATCACCTAACCTATACGGAAAATTTACATCCTTGTTAATTGAATATACATAAGTAAGATCGACAAAAAAACCTTTGTTACGATAACCAAGCCCACCGCTCAATAACATTTTACTGGCTTTAAAATCAAGTGATTGATAAGGGTTAGAATAATACGCAAAGCCAAGCCTGCCCATTATTACATTGAATTTCAATTCGCCGCCAACACGAAAATTAAGCGCTCCTTTGTATTCATCTTTTATCACCTGGTTCAACAATTTGTAATAATCAATTTCCGATGTTTCGGGATTTTCATTGGCGCTATAAAACGATGAACCTTTGTAACCGACATATTCAATATCTGCGGTAATAAACCCTTTTTGTTTTTCTACATCTTCTATTTCTCTTATCACGTAACTGCCACTAATCATCATTTTCCATGGCGTACTTACTGTGTATTCGCTTTGCCCAGGTACACCATTGGTGAACCGGGTTGATGAAACACTTCTTGCACCTTTATAATTTTCGGAATTTACATCCATGTTAACCTCCCGTTTGTCTTTTACAGTAAACATGTAACTGGGGGTATGAATGGCCAAACCTAAGCGCAGGTATTCTGAAGGTTTATAAATTGCACCAACTTTCAAATTCACACCAACGCCATTACTGGAAAAATTATCGTTGTAAGTAAAATCAGAAAAATTATTGGCATGATCGGCTGATGTGTCGCTTTCGTAAAAAACTGTATTGCTTTTGTAACTCAAAATAGGAATGCCCAGACTGCCGCCAAACATGAATTTATCATTTTTATTCATAGCATAACCAAGGGCCACCTCGTAAATTCCGCCAGACGTTTCGATGGTGCTTTGCTGATACAGCGCCTTACCTTGTGCCAATACAAATTCGGGCATGGCCTTAACTGAATTGCCGCTAAAAGTATCTATCAGGTAAGTATCAAAGGCAGGCGAGGCATCGTAAGCATACCTGGGATCGTTGAGTACATTATCAATGGTTCCATTGATATTTAATGCCTGCACACCTTTTTCTGCAAACTGCTCACTGAACGAACTGTAATTGTTATACCCTGAATATTGAACCCTGTTATTGTAATTTGTTGTTTGGTTAACAGCAAGGCTAATAGCATGGCTGGAACCTTTCTTATAGGGGTCAGCCGCGCCGTACACAAATCCTATCGGGCCTCCTAAAAAAGCAAAATTGTTGTCTTTGCTATTCACTTTTGTATCTCTGAAATTTACATTGTTGTTGTTGAAGTACAGTCCTGGCGAATAAACAAATTCCCCTGTTTTGTAATTGCCTAGACCGCCAGGGTTTACAAAATTTGCAGTAATATCTCCGCCCAACGAACCCATTGCACCACCG
The DNA here is from genome assembly GCA_041742655.1 of Ferruginibacter sp. Lineage (GTDB taxonomy): Bacteria > Bacteroidota > Bacteroidia > Chitinophagales > Chitinophagaceae > Ferruginibacter. The sequence goes on from JBGSIG010000782.1 coordinate 5,018, forward strand.
ATAGCAACTACACGTGCTGTGCCATTTTGTGGAAAAAAAGAATACCTTAAAACATCTTCCGGAATTTGTGCGAATAGGGCATTGCCGATAAGCAATGCTGGCAGGACTAAATATTTTTTCATGGCAAAATTATTTTTGTATGCCGTATTTACACACTGCATATAGTTTATTGGATTTTATTAACGACCGACATCTATTATTGGCTTCTCGTTATTCTTCCGCCAGAAGAACTGCTGCCAGAAGAAGATGATGAACTGCTACTATTTGTAGACGGCGTATATGTTCTGGAAGGAGTGTTTGTATTGTTACTATTACTATTATCGCTTGAAGAACTGTTTCTGTTATTGTATGACGGTGCCGGGGTTAAAACATTATTAAAAATTTTGCCCAAAATGCCTGGATTGTTGTTTGATTTTGCCGGCGTTTTTACCCCAGGATTATAATTCAGCGGCGAATTGTTGCTATTGTTATAATTTTTACCGTAACCTGTCAAATTATTGGTTCGTGGTGTGGTATTTTTAATGGGCTTTACGCTTGTGATGTAAACGGGTGCAGGCCAGTAGAACGGATTGTAGTAATAATCGTTGTAGAAATACTTACTATATATTGGCCTGTAAAAGCTATTGCCATAAGAGTAACTATTGTAAAAGGTATGATAGTAGGGGCT
>JBGSIG010000783.1:0-4513 GCA_041742655.1 Ferruginibacter sp.
TTGCTGTTGCCGCAGGTGTTTATGGAACAGATCATTATGTAGAATTTGCAACTCCTTCCTTTTCCAGTTTTTATTTAAATGCTGCTGGTGTAGTGTTGCCGTTGAAATTTATTTCTTTCGGCATTACAGAAAAAAGCAACGGCGCTCAACTTGCCTGGGAGGTGGTAAAAGATAATTTAATAAAAGATTTTGAAATAGAATATCGCAACGATGGAAGTTATTTTATGCAGCTTGACGTCGTAGGTCAAAATGAATTCACATTTGCCGGCAATGACTCATGGTTGTATAATTATTTGGATGTATCCGACCACCATTCGAAAGTATTTTACAGGGTAAAAATGAATGACCATACCGGTAAAAGTATTTACTCAAAAATTGTATCAATTGACCTGGCTGGATACGGAAGTGATATTTTCTCAGTATATCCGAATCCCGCAAGCAAAAGGCTTTTCATAAAAAGTAATGGCAGGGGATTGAATATTTCAGCAGCATTGTTGAACTCAACAGGGCAGCAAATAAAAAATTTTGGTAAGCTGCCTGCGCAGGATTTAATTGAATTGGATATGGATAAATTGAGTACGGGCATTTATGTTTTAAAAATTGCCGACGGGGCGAGTAACAAAGTTTATTATAAGAAAATAGTAAAGTTGTGAACGGGATATTGCGGTGTATTTCACACATCAGCATATGAAAATAAAGATCAACATTTCGTATGCCCAACAACAACTTTTATTTAGCAGATTTTAACTGACTGTACCTTTTCATCGCTTCAATGTAGTAGTAATCGGCGTAGGTTAATGGCACATCCACTTCAGATTTATTAGGCAGATGCCCCACCGAATGTTTTAGAATAAATCCTCCATTGGTGCCAACTGCTGCCCTGTATTCAGGTGTAGAAAGATTGGTAAGGATTGTTTCGGCCACCGTTAAATATTCGCTGGCTTTTTTTGTATCAACAAAGCCGGCCAGTTCTATCAACGCCGACGCCATGATGGCTGCCGCGGAGGCATCTCTCAAAACATTTGGCATTCCGGGTGCATTAAAATCCCAGTAGGGAATTTTGTCGGCTGGCAAATTTGGGTTCGATAAAATGAACGCTGCAATTTTAATGGCCTGTTCCAGGTATTTTTTATCCTTCGTTTCCCTGTAGGTTTCGGTAAAACCATATAAACCCCATACCTGGCCCCGGGCCCATGCCGACTCATCTGCATAGCCCTGTGCCGTTTTTTTCTGTTTTACCAGGCCCGTAGTGGTGTCATAATTTAACACGTGATAAGAACTGTTGACGTTGCGAAAATGATTCTTGATAGTTGTGTTGGCATGTGCAACGGCAATCTTGTAAAAAGAAGAATCACCGGTTGCCTGCGTGGCCCAGAATAACAATTTAAGGTTCATCATATTATCGATGATCACTATAAAATCACCCGCTTTAGAATCCCATGAGCGGATGCACCCGGTAGTTTTATCAAAGCGGGTAGATAATGATTTCGCACTGTTTATTAATATTTCACTGTAAGCCGGGTTTGGCTTAATTCGATTAGCATTGCCGAAACTACAATACATCATGAAGCCAAGGTCGTGCGTGTGAGTGTTGAACTGCTCTTTTTTCAACAGTTGCAACATGCGCAATGCTTCATTATACAGCAGACTATCTTTGGTTTCTTCATAGAGGTACAATAAACTTCCGGGATAAAAACCACTGCACCACCAACCTGAGTTACTGAATTCATATTGATCAGTTGTGGGGAAAAATGTTTTGGGAAACTTTTCAGCAGGAAGGTTTTTCATCAATATCTTATACTGCGCAGCGGCTTCGCCGAAATATGCAGGAAATTGATTTTGCAATTGCTTGTTGGGTGTATAACCAGGCTGGCTGAAAGAAGTAAAACCGGCCAACAATAAGAAGCATAATAAAGTAGTGCGTAGCAACGTTGAATGTTTTAGAGCATTAAGTAAATAGGTTTATTATGTTTAGGCTCAATAGCCGTAGTATAAAGTTAAAATATTTAAAGGGCGAGGGCAAATGCGTTTCACTGACTTACCATTAGTTTTTGATAATTTCAATTTTTGGAAACTCAATAAATTTAGTATCTCCCCCTCTCTCTTGCCGAATTTCTTCACCGTGTAAATTTTGAAACCCTTTTACGATTGTTACTTTGCCGGTTATTTTTATTTTTTTACCATTTAGTTTTTTAGCTTGTTCATAATTAATATTTACAACGTATCCGTTTAGATAAATGCCATCCTTCGTCGCATTGGCAATATCAAGTTGAGTGATAAAAGAAACAACTTCTGCTGTTTCATCAGGTACAGTTTTTAAAGTTTCAGTTGTCTGTGAATAGCAGCTTATAGTAAAAAGTAAAAATAAAAAAGTAAATGTAAGTTTCATCATTTCCAGATATCGTTCATGTCGGAAAAATGTTGTGCAAATCAATTTAGTCTATTGCTATTTTTTGAATTATCATTTTTATTTTCTACTCATATGCCATTGTACCACGACCAGCCGCCAAACCCGCTGCCATAACCGTTATCAACAAATTCATCTGTTACCACAATGCGTTTTAAGTACTTTACACTTTTGTAGCCGATTTGTTTTTCTATTCTCACCCGCAAAGGTGCACCATGCTGAAGGGGTAAATTGCGGCCGTTCATGCCATAGGCCAGGATGGTTTGCGGATGAAACGCATCAAGCATGTCAACACTTTCCATATAGTCGTCGTATGAATAGAAATTTACAAAACGTGCAGTGGGCATTATGCCTGCAGCCCGTAGCACACGGCTCAGTTGTACGCCGGTCCATTCTGCAATGGCCGTCCACCCTTCTTCACAGGTATGCCGGGTAATTTGTGTGCGAGATGGAAAAGACTGTAAGTCGGCAAGGGAATAATTCCCTGGGTTGGTAACACGTCCTTCAATCTTCAGGCGCCAGTCTGCAAATGTTTTTTGATGAAGCTGTGCATATTCCTGGTTAAAATACTGACTGGAAGCATCGCCCGGATTGATGGTTCCCGTTGCGGGAAATGATGAAATATCGCCGTGATTATATTCTTTGGCAAGCGATTGTTCCGGAAGCAAGGCACGTTGAGCATTGTAGGTGAACACATCGCCCATACGCAATATATTGCCATAAGTTGGCGGCGAGGTTTTTAAACATCCACTTAGCATTGCGCCCAAAGTGGATACTCCTGTTATGATCGCTGTTCGCCTTGTTACAATGTGCTTCTTTCTCATTTTGAATCCTTTATTTATTTTTCAATAGTCATGGCCCGCATGTGCTGCCTGAACCCTGTTCTGATGATCATTGCAATGTGTACGAATAAGAATAGCACCAGCAATGTTGCCGCAAAAAAATGAATAGTGCGTGCTGACTGCGCCCCTAAAAATAGTGTGAGCAACCAGGGGCATGCTGCCGTAACAGCCGGCGACATGGTGAGCCCTGTTAGTACGATCACGGGCAACAGTAAAAATATTACGAGGCTATAACTGACCTTTTGCAATAGCCCGTATTGAGGCCCTTTTACGAATTGCATCTTCGTTTTCAGGTGCCCCACAAAATCTTTGTAAAATAATTTGGGCGACAATTCGCTCACCCGGGGTAATACATTACTTTTTATGTGGCCGCTGAAGAGTCCGATTAATAAATAGCTTACACCCGTAAATACAAGCAACCACGCAGCAAGGAAGTGCATGCTTCTTCCCCAGCCATTCTGGTTAAATATTTCAAACGTACGGCCAGCGCTTACCGGTGTACCTGCATAGTCGAAAAAAGGAGTGCTGTTTGCCCACCCACCATGCTGGTAATTGCGGCTGATGGGTATTTCGAACAGCACAGGAGTAAGATCATTGCCTACATCACCCCAGTAAAGCCGCGGATGCACCATGAGTATCTCAACGCCACTCACCACAAGGAAAAGAAAACTGATTGTACCAATCCAATGGGTGATCTTCACCCAACACCGGTGTCCTGTATTATTGGTATCTGCTGGTTTTGGTAAATTCATGTTAACAGCCAGGCCATTTTCGGCCATCCATAAAGATAGGTTTTCCCATTGTATTTTGAAGGTGCTACCGTTGGGCCTGCTATCCATTGTAGAGGAAACAGAAAGATCAACATTGGGCCGTGGTTTTTGAAAGGATATTTTTACCAAAACGGCTATTTTTAACCGTTCATCGAAATAATGGGTTGATTAGCCGAAAAATAATAGATAACAAGATAAGTCGCCGCATCTTTACATCAGAAAGCAAGCAACACCAATAGAAACCAATTTTCCGAAAAAAGACCAACACCAACATCCTAAGTAAAAAACCAACAATCCGATTAACAGAAAACCAACATCCAATCCGATAGCTATCGGATCCTAACGAAAAGAACCAAATCCGATTAACCGAAAAAACCGATCCGAACCCTAACGAAAAACGAACACCCGGTAAAAAAGAAAACAATTTAAAAACGCATTTCCAATAAAATGTGTTTAGCTTAAACCACAAGTAGAAAAAATTAATTTCACGTTTT
>JBGSIG010000784.1:0-4439 GCA_041742655.1 Ferruginibacter sp.
TTTCCGTTACTACTGGTAAGGTTACAAACTATTTCCGGGCAGCTTATAAGGTTTCGCAAAGTAGTTATCACCACAAAGAGGCTGAAGCGATGCGCTACGACCACAAAAGAAATTGTATCTGGATAAATAGCCATGACGGATTAATTCAATTTACGCTGGGCGATAAGCAGTTTAATCACATAGATGCGTTAAATCCATTGGTGAACCTGAAGGAATATGACCGCTTTGTTGGTATTGATATTGACCCTAAGGGAAGGATATGGCTGGCTACCTTACCCAAAGGTATCATCATTTACGATCCCGGCTCCCAGACTGTTATTGATCCATTGCAGGATACTTCTATACAAAAAGAAGTAGCTAATGGCAACGTGAAAATTTATTGTGACAGGGATGGTATGGTTTGGACATCTTTCTGGAGTGTAAATGGAATTTACCAGTTAATTCCTTTTGCACCTTCTGTTCACCGCTTTACTGCAAATGCAAATGATAAAGATTCTTTAAGTTCCCTCAATATCCAAAATATGATAGCAGGCAAAAAAGGCAGCCTATGGATAGGGACTACTGATGAAGGGTTGAATATTTTTAATCCAGAAACACAATCATTCAAGGTATTGAGAGAAAAAGATCTGCCCGGGATTCAAGGAAAAGGGATAGTACCTATGTTTGTTGATACTGCCCGAAAAAAAGCCTGGCTAAATGCCGGCCCGCCAGACAGGGTGTATGAAATGGATATAGAAACCCAACAATGTAAATTAATAGTTTTTAAAGACACTGCTAACAACATCATCACCCCGGTTAATATCATTAATAATATTAGCCATCCTTATAAGAAAGGCTTTTTATTTCTTGATGCTGGTTATGGAATTTTTGAAGTAACAGGTGATGACCTTGTAGCCCGGCTGGTGATACCTATACTGATGGGACAAGTTGTGAGAATGGCTATTGGAGAGCATAATAATTTATTTCTACGCATTCCTGCTTCCAAATATAGTTTTACTTATTATAATACTAATGGTAAATGGATAAAAACACCACACATGTTGGATAGCATTCATTGGACTGACATGTATTACGACAAAACAGATAACACCTACTGGCTGGGTGTTCACAATGAACTGATACATTATGATAAGGGTTGGCGCAAAATTCGCAGTTATACCAATGATCAAGGATTAATTGGTGATCCGTTTACAATTATTCCGGATGGCCGCGGAAATATTTGGTTTAATAACGACCGTAAATTTATTGGGAGCCTTAATATTAAAACAGGTACTATCACCAGCCTTTCGGTGCAGGATGGCTATCAAAAACAATCATACAATTGGGTTACCCTACAGGGGAAAGAAGCTGGTAGGTACATTTATTTTACCGGCAATTTCCTGGCTCAGGGAAAAATAGGCCTCGACAAGATAAGCCCGGATAAATTTGTCAATTCCTCCTCGTCACAGGTGTATGTAAAATCTTTGCAAATAAATCAGAAAAATTTTCCCCTAACTACAAGTGTAAATAATTTGCAAAAATTATCACTACGTTATTATGAAAATAAAATAAGTATTGAAACAGGTGTAATAAATTTTTATTCAAAAGGTAAAAGCCATATCCGTTACAAGCTTGAAGCTGAAGGTAAAAATGAAAACTGGGAATATGCCCCCTCATATTATATTATCCGTTACGAAGATTTACAACCTGGGAAATACCAACTGGTGTTGCAGGCTTCCAATGCTGCCAATGAATTTAACGGCCCTGAAAAATTTATTTTGATAAATATAAGTCCTGCATTCTGGAATACCTGGTGGTTCAGGATGGTGGCAATACTTTTTGCATTAGTGCTGCTTTATTGGTTTATGCAATATCGTTCCCGTAACTTAAAAAAAAGAAATGTTGTTCTTGAAGAAAAAGTAATGCAACGAACAAATGAACTGCATAATTCACTGAATGAACTTAAAACAACCCAGGACCAGCTCATTCAATCTGAAAAAATGGCCTCACTCGGAGAGCTTACATCCGGGATAGCACATGAAATAAAGAACCCGCTGAATTTTATAAAAAACTTTTCCGAAATAAATATGGAACTGATTACGGAGATAGAAGAAGAGCAGATGCCAAATATTGATGTGAACAACCTGGCAGAGATGGAATCAACTATGCAAACACTTAAAAAAAATTCAGAAAAAATAAATCACCATGGCAGCCGTATCGACGGTATAGTCAAAGGTATGCTGCAACATTCCCGGTTGGGAAACACAACTAAAGAACCGGTAAATATTAATTCGCTCTGCGATGACTCACTTAAACTGGCTTACAACGGATTTAAGGCCAAAGAGAGAACATTCAACGTTTCTTTTGAGACAAGATTTCATCCGGATCTTCCTATGCTGATGGCTGTGCCGCAGGATATTGGGAGGGTATTATTAAATTTAATTAACAATGCATTTTATGCGGTTAATGAAAAGAAAAGGCAAAGCCTGCCGGGTTCATTACCTGGTATGCTGGAGACAGAATCTTTATATCAACCTACTGTAATTATAAGCACCAAAAAAATTGAAAACAAAATATGTATTACGGTATCTGATAATGGCATGGGCGTAGCATCAAATATCATCAATAAAATATTTCAACCCTTTTTTACAACCAAGCCCACAGGTGAAGGCACCGGCCTCGGCCTGTCTATGTCTTATGATATTATTACCAAGGGTCATGATGGTGAACTATTGGTGAAAAGTAAAGAAGGTCAGGGTACAGATTTTGAAATACTTCTGCCGTTACAAAAAAATTAAAATAAACTATATGCCAAAAATTCTGGTTGTAGATGACGAAGAAGATCAGGAAGAATTTATTACTCAGCGATTCTCCCGTAAAGATTACCTGCGTGAATATGAATTTCTGTTTGCACGGGATGGACTAAAAGCTTTGCAATTGATAAAAGCACACCCTGATATTGAACTGGCGTTGCTAGATATTAATATGCCTGAAATGGATGGCCTTACTTTGCTGGAAAAAATAAAAGAGTTCAATCCTTCACTGCGGTCCGTAATGCTTTCGGCGTACGGCGATATGTCAAATATAAGGATAGCGATGAACAGGGGGGCATTTGATTTTTTAAATAAGCCGATCGATTTTAATGATCTTGAAATTACCATTAAGAAAACGCTGGCAGAAGTAAAACGGCTAAAAGAAGCAGCAAGGATGCATGATGAAAACCTACTGTTAAAGCAAAAAGCCTCCGAGCTCGGGATGCAGTTGCTTCGTACCCAGATGAACCCGCATTTTATTTTTAATTCGCTTAATTCAATCAACAGGTTTATTCTTCAAAATAACAGGCAGGAGGCTTCTGAATATCTTACTAAATTTTCGAAACTGATACGCTTAATTTTGCAGAACTCACAAGCATCCCTGATATCATTGGAAAGCGAACTGGAATCATTGGAATTATATCTTGACCTTGAATCATTGCGGTTCGATTACAGGTTCGATTATAAAATTTCTATTTCAAAAGATATATATTCACTAAAAGTACCGCCGCTGATTATCCAGCCTTTTGCAGAAAATGCTATCTGGCACGGATTAATGCACATGCCTGTCGGCGAGGTAGGCAAAGAAGAAAAAGGACACCTCAATATTGAAATATTCCAGCAAAATGATTTTTTATTTTTCAGGATAATTGATAATGGTATCGGAAGAAAAAAAGCAGCAGAACTGAAAAGCAAAACAGCTATAAAACAGAATTCGATGGGGCTGCAGATTACTGCAGAGAGGATAGTTATGATACAAAACAAAAAGGAGAATGAATCACCGGTTATGATTAATGACCTTGTAAACGCAGATGGAACCGCCGCTGGTACAGAAGTTATTATTAAAATGCCGGTTATGTATGATTAAGGCAATTATGATAGATGATGAAGTGCATTGTATTGATACGTTATGCATGCTGCTGGCAGATTATTGCCCCGAAGTGCAAATTATGGAAAGGTGCATGAGTGCAAAAAAAGGGCTGGAAGCCATTGAAAACCTTAAGCCCGAATTGGTATTTCTTGATATTGAAATGCCTGTTATGAATGGGTTTGAATTACTGGAACAATTTAAGGAAATAAATTTTTCGATCATCTTTACCACCAGTTACGATCAGTATGCCATTAAGGCAATTAGGTTTAGCGCACTCGATTATTTACTAAAGCCTATTGATCCAAAAGAACTGTTGACAGCGGTGCATAAAGTACAGCTTCAAAAAAGGCCAGCGAGTGTCGAGCAATTTCAAATGCTGATGGAACAGATACAACATAAAGAAAGCGGGTTTACGAAAATTGCTGTACCCACTTCTGAAGGCTTTGAATTAATTCCTGCAGATAGTGTGGTGCGATGCGAGGCAGATGACAATTATACGCATCTATATCTCACCAATAAAAGCAAGATAACTATTTGCCGAACTTTGAAAGAGATGG
>JBGSIG010000785.1:0-2307 GCA_041742655.1 Ferruginibacter sp.
GAAGGCTGCAAGCCTATGGACTTTACGGGTAAAATAATGAAGGGGTATGTATTTGTAGATGCAGAGATGCTTGCCACGAAAAAGCAGCTGGAATACTGGGTGAAGTTAGCCCTGGAGTATAATGCGATAGCGAAACCATCAAAGAAAAAGAAAAAATGATGCTTTAAAAAAGACAAAATTTTTATTTCAAAAAAGTAAAATAGTTATGCAATCAAGGGCTGCAACTGTTGATCAATATATTGCCGAATTGCCTGCAGACAGGCAGAAGACAATGGCAGCGTTCAGGAAAATAATCAGGAAAAATTTACCGAAAGGATTTGTTGAAGAAATGAGCTATGGTATGATTGGGTATGTAGTGCCGCTCAGTACTTACCCGGCAGGGTATCATGTAAATCCTAAACTGCCACTTTGTTTTATGAACCTGGCATCGCAAAAGAATAATATTACGTTTCATCATTTGGGAATTTATGCCGATGCTGAATTGCTAAAATGGTTCACCACGGAATATACCAAAGCGGAAGTTGGAAAGTTAGACATGGGTAAAGGCTGTATACGTTTTAAAAAAGCAGAAAATATTCCTTACAAATTGATAGGCGAATTGTGCAGTAAATTAACAGTAGAAAAATGGATAACAGTGTATGAAAAAAATATAAAACGAAAAGTATGAGCAGTGAATCTTTAGACAAGGCGTATGCCACTCAAATTGCCAACATTGAAAAAGCATCAGGGAAAAAAGTAGCAGAATGGACTTTGGTGCTTAATAAAAGCGGACTCACCAAACACGGAGAACTTGTTAATTACTTAAAAGAAAAGCATGGCTTTACACATGGTAATGCGAATACGCTGGTGCATTGTGCCAAACAATCACACGCCTCGGCTGCAGAAAATGAAACCGATTGGATAACAGAGCAATACAAGGGGAAAGAGAACCTGAAACCCTGGTATGATAAATTGATGCAGTCTATCAACGGCTTTGGAAAAGATGTAGCCGTTTCTCCAAAAAAAGCATACGTGAGCCTTCGACGAAAAAAGCAATTTGCTATCATTCAGCCCTCCACCAAAGCCCGGCTGGATGTGGGAGTGAATATCAAAGGGTTGCGTCCAGAAGGAAATATAGAACCATCCGGTAGCTGGAACGCCATGTGTACCCACCGGATTAAGGTAGAAGACGAAAAAAATATCACCAAAGAATTGATCGCCGTTATTAAACAAGCCTACGACCAGGCTGGATAACTTCAATCAATCGGAGGCAAAAGCAATAAAGTTTTATTTTTAGTAGTGGCTTTAATTGCAAATCAAAAAATCCTGTATCTTAGCTTTTAGACTCATTTAAGGGTCAGTTTTAATTTACTCACTAAATTTTAATGTAACGTTATGGACAAAGAGCTGGATAAGGACTCACAGGCATCATTGGAAAAAAAGAAAATAAAGGAAGCGAAGGATTTGGCGAAGGAGCAAATAACCTATGAGCGTGCCCGGATCGCCATTGAAAAAATGCAATTGTCGTGGCTTCGAAAAGCGATTATTATCGCAGCTCTCGGAGTATCTGTTTATAAAGTATTCGAAAAGGAAGAAGTCACTAAAGGTGGCGGATTGGTATTTGGTTTTATCACGGCTCGTGAAATTGGACTGGCAATGATACTGATTGGGTTTGTTACGTTGCTGTTAGCAACCTTCCAGCATGTGCAGGCTCATAACAAAATAAAGGTGCAATATGAGTTATATCAAAAAATGCCCAGGTCGGTCGCGTTGATCTTAACCTATGCCATACTTGCTATCACTTTGTTTTTGTTTTTGGCTTTTCTTAGCAGGTACAGTTCCGGTTATGTTTGGATGGGGAGTTAAATAATGGCACAAAAATATATTGCAATAAGCAGCATAAAAAAATAAGGTAGTCGACAACTACCTTATTTTTTTATGCCATTAAAAATTTTGACAAAAGCAATTGTATTGAGTGTTATTGCAGAAGTGTCATTTAAATAAATTCTCATAATCTTCTTTAGTATCCACATCAATATTACCCTCCGAAAATATTACTGTTGCCACTTCACCCATATGTTGTTGAATCAGTTTTCTTGCGCCAGTGTCACCTTTCAATTGAAACAGTTTAGCAAAAAATACTTTGTCGAACAATGCCGGGATACCCACCGTATCCTCATAGCTGCTGGCAACAATTGCTTTACCGGTTTGCTGCCAGGTAATCATTAAATTTTTCAGTAAAGTGGTATTTACAAAAGGCTGGTCGCACATCATAAAAATAACAGCGTTCGTGGCGGGATGTTTTTGCAACAATGACGTGAGGCCACA
>JBGSIG010000786.1:0-1722 GCA_041742655.1 Ferruginibacter sp.
TGGATTTTGAAGAGATGATCGACAATCATGCTGCAAGTGGTGCGGAAATTTCTATTGCAACCATTCCGGTGGGCGACCGGGAAGCCCCCGAATTCGGTATCTTGAAAGCGGACGATAAAAATGTAATAACCAGTTTTATTGAAAAACCTGATGTTGAAATACTGCCTGACTGGGTTAGCGATACAGGCAGCGAAATGAAAGCACAGGGAAGAAATTACCTTGCATCCATGGGTATTTATGTTTTTAACAGTAAGCTTTTATTTTATCTGTTGGAAGCGGAAAAGGCAGACGCTACAGATTTTGGTAAGGAAATTATACCAACTTCTATTGAAAAATATAAAGTTATCAGTTACCAGTATGAAGGTTACTGGACAGATATTGGAAATATTTATTCTTTCTTTGAAGCCAATCTTGCATTAACACTGGAGTTGCCTCCATTTAACTTATTTGACAACCAAAAGGTAGTGTACACAAGGGCCAGGATGCTGCCGCCTGCAAAAATTAGTGGTACTACTTTAGAGAAAACAGTTATTGCGGAAGGGTCAATAATCAATGCCAGCAGAATTGAAAACAGCGTGATTGGGGTTAGAAGCCGCATTGGCACAGGTTCTACCATTGTAAGTTGTTATATCATGGGTAACGACCATTACGAAACGATCGACCAAATAGCGGCGAATAAAGAAAAAGGGATTCCTCAGTCGGGTATTGGCGACAGGTGCTACATTAAAAATACCATTGTAGATAAGAACTGCCGTATTGGTAACGATGTGCGTGTTAATGGAGGAAGTCACCTGGCTAATGCAGATCATGCACTATACGCAGTAAAGGACGGAATTGTTGTTATAAAGAAAGGGGCGGTTTTGCCGGATGGCTACGTTATTTAATTAGAACTTAAAATGCATCCTGTTTAGCAGGATGTTTTTAGTTGCACGTTTTCTTATATCGTTTACCCATTTTTTATTTAAAAGATTGCAATGTCTTTACTTACTACTGTAAAAAAGCCAACTCTTAGTTTGCCGCAAATCATCAATATGAGCGTGGGCTTTCTTGGTATCCAATTTGGCTTTGGCCTTCAAAATGCAAATGTGAGCCGGATATTTCAGTCGCTCGGTGCAAAAATTGACGACATTCCTATCTTGTGGATAGCGGCCCCATTAACTGGTTTAATTATACAACCGGTTATCGGTCATTTAAGTGACAAAACCTGGTCGCCCCGGTGGGGAAGACGAAGGCCATTTTTTTTGATTGGGGCTTTGCTTGCTTCATTAGCACTTATTTTTTTTCCAAATGTATGGGCCTTATGGATGGCCGCTATCATGCTTTGGTTGCTGGATGCATCTATTAATATATCCATGGAGCCGTTCAGAGCCTTTGTAGGCGATATGCTGCCCGACGAACAAAGAACTACCGGCTTTGCTATGCAGAGTTTTTTCATTGGTATCGGAGCAGTAGTTTCATCTATACTGCCTTTTGTGTTAACACAATTTGGTGTTTCCAATGAGGCACCTTCCGGCATAATACCCGATTCGGTAAAAATCTCTTTTTATATTGGAGCTGTAGTCTTTTTTCTATCGGTGGCCTATACTGTTTTTACTACAAGGGAGTATTCGCCTGCTGAGCTGAAAAGTTTTGAATCAATTGAACAGCAGCAAATAGATCACTCCTTCATCAGCACATCTGTTAAGTCATTTTACAGAAAAGGGTTTTGGTGGCTTATTGTTG
>JBGSIG010000787.1:0-2308 GCA_041742655.1 Ferruginibacter sp.
TCTCCCACTATCTTCAATGCACCGGAAGCATTGTTCGTAAACACACAGTAGTAATCTGAAGCGTTAAAAAATTCCAACACACTTTTTCTGGCCTCGCTCACGAATTTTTCTGAAAGTATGGAGGTGGGATTGTTGGAATGAGGATTGCCATAAACAGATTTCTGCAAAAACCTATAATGCTTTTTCAGTAAACTTTCAGGATAGATGCTGCCGCCTGTGTAATCAAGATACACATGCCCCAGGCTATCCAGCCTGGAATACTCTTTTTTTCTGAGCCGGTTGAAAAAAACATCTGAGTCATTTTTTTTAACGCCATTAAAAAAAGAAAGTTTCATAATAAGTGCTTAATGGATTGACGATCAAACTAAGCTCAAAGTTCCATCTCGAAAAAGTGGATTCAATTACCCCAACGGGTAGTAATTAAAAATAATGAAGAATGAAAAGGAAGCAATTTTGCCGATAAAATAAAACATTACTTTTTCATCAGATCCCTCAGGCGAACTATGGAAGATGTTCGTGAATACGCATCCAGTTTCAGATACGCACTATTGATGTGTTTCTTTATAGTGTTGATAGACACAAAAAGTTCTTCGGCTATTTGCTGATTTGTTTTGCCCTGGTTTATCAGTCGAATTACGTCAAACTCCCGCTCACTTAACTGACTTAAAATATGTTTGTTTATTTTTTCCAAACTAAGCTCAGGCTGGCCACTACTAGCCGACTTTGCAAAATTTGACAATGCCATTTCCATTGTTGCAAGAATGGTTTTCTCGTTGAATGGCTTTACAATATACCCCCAGGGCTGCACCGCTTTTGCTTTTTCAAGGGTTTCTTTATCAGCATAGGAAGTCAGAAAAATAAATGGCACTAAATATTTTCTATTGATAAGTTCGGCAATATCAATTCCGTTCATTTCGCTTTCGAGGTTAATATCAAGGATAACTGCATCGGGCGAGCTATTCTCCAACAAAGCTTTTGCCTCTTCATCATCATAAGCAATGCCGCACACTTTAAAATCGTGGTTGTTAAGATAATGAGCAATATTCTCAGCTATCACCGGTTCATCTTCTACAATTAAAATTTTTATTTCGCTCATGTGTTTTTATATTTTACGCATATTTTATTTTGCTTATGTGCAATATCACACAGGCACCCTCATCATTGAACACCTCCACCGTTGCTTTTAGTTTTTGCGCAAATGCCTTTATAAGTTTATACCCGAAGGATTGTGTACTTAAAATATTTATACCATTTGGAAAACCTCTTCCATTATCTTTAACTTTTAACAGCATTTCGTTGTCATATTTTTTCAATGAAATTTGTAAAGTACCCGACGTGTTGTTATTGAATGCATATTTTAAAGAATTACTGATGAGTTCATTTAATACCAGGCCAATAGGAATAACCATGTCTACATCCAGCAAAAGAGGGTCAACATCGGTTTCCAATAAAATGTTGTTTCCCCCGGCATTGTAAGACTGTAGCAGGCTTTGCCCCAGCTTTTCCACGTAGCCTTCCATTTCAATTCCTCTTATATTTTCCTCCCGGTAAAGATTTTGATGAATCAATGCCATGCTGTAAACCCGGTTGCGACTTTCTTTGATGGCTTCCGACGCCTGCTTATCGCCAATGGTAAGTGACTGTAAATCGAGCAGGCTGGAAATAACCTGCAGGTTGTTTTTTACCCGGTGATGAATTTCTTTCATCAAAATTTGCAAATCATCTGCCTGCTTTTGAATAAGGAGTGCTTTTGCTTTCTGCTTTTGGTACATAGCAAAAATAACCGAACCAAATAAAAGTAACAGAAGTCCGCTGCCAATCAAGAGCCATTTAATTCTTTTCTCTTTTGCCAGTTCATTTCCTTTTAAAATATTTTCGCGGAAGGCAGCCGCTTTTAAAGTCTTTTCATTTGCCAGTTGCAATATCTTTAATTCATTTTCGCTGCCTAATAATTTGCTGTAATCTCTTTCCCTGGTCACTACCGAATCCTTCAAAATACTTTCTCTCATTAAAGCTTCCTTTAACTCTCTTTCCTTAGTTAGCCTGGCAGCGCTTAGTTTATTTTCAGAATTCAGCAATGCGATGTCATTTTCTTTTTTTTCTGTTTCGTATTTTGTCTCCAGGTCAAGCATGGTTCCCCTTTGCTGAAGCGTGATGATACTATCTTTCAGCGCAAACAATTTATCCGCCTCGGCCACAGCTTCTTCCGGCATGTTCGTCTTTTTTAAGAGCCGGTACAATAATTTAGTATTGATATATTGGTTTACTAAATCCTTTTCCCCACTCAATAACGTTTTGTTTTCCTGTG
>JBGSIG010000788.1:0-8172 GCA_041742655.1 Ferruginibacter sp.
ATGAATCTTTGATAGAAGATGGAAAATCGCAAAGCGATATACGACAAGGGGTAACGCTGGAAGTTTTTGGCGAAGGCTGGTCGATGGGGCCATTAACAAAAAACTCAGAAAAGGCAATTATAGATATAGGTGATGGGGTTGTGAAGTATGACTTTAGCTGGAATACGTTGGACGAGTATTTATCGTTTCTGGAAAAGAAAGGAGTTGCGCCCAATGTGGCATCTTTTGTAGGAGCTACGACGTTGCGGATAAATACTTTAGGATTCGAAGACCGGGCGCCCACGGATACAGAGATGGAGGCCATGAAAGCAATGGTAAGGAAAGCTATGGAAGAAGGTGCCATGGGAATCGGGTCGTCATTGATCTATGCACCTGCTTTCTATGCCAAAACCGACGAACTGATTGAACTCTGTAAAGTGGCTGCTGAATATGATGGCATGTACATTTCGCACATGCGCAGTGAAGGAAACCGATTATTGGAAAGCCTGGATGAATTAATTGAAATAGCTGATAAGGCAAAAATAAGGGCAGAAGTTTATCACTTTAAGCAAGCCGGAAAAAGCAACTGGAACAAATTGCAGCCCGCAATTACTAAAATAGATTCTGCCCGCTTGTCCGGTTTACATATTACCACCAATATGTACAACTATACTGCTGCAGCTACAGGATTGAATGCGGCAATGCCACCATGGGTGCAAGAGGGAGGATTCGAAAAATGGCGGGAGCGTCTCAAGGATCCTGCCATCAGGAAAAAAGTAGCGATTGAAATGGCAACACCAACCAATGCCTGGGAAAACCTGATGTTGGGAGTACAATCTTACGACGACATTCTCTTAATCAGTTTTAAGAATGACAGTTTAAAATACCTGGGTGGAAAAACCCTGGCAGAAGTAGCAAAAATGCGCAATAAATCAGTTCAGGAAACCGCCATGGACCTGGTAGTGCAGGATGGCAGCCGGGTGGGAACAGTTTATTTTTTAATGAACGAAGAAAACGTCAAAAAGCAACTCACTTTGCCTTATATGAGTTTTGGTTCCGATGAAGCATCATCAGCTCCGGAAGGTGTTTTCCTGCAATCAGGTGCACACCCCCGGGCGTATGGGACCGTTGCCCGGCTATTGGGTAAATACGTACGGGATGAAAAAGTGATTTCACTTGAGGAGGCTATTTATAAATTGACCAGCTTACCAGCCAGCAATCTTAAAATAAAAAAACGTGGTGCGTTGAAAGTAGGATACTTTGCCGATCTGGTCTTATTTGATCCAAAAACTATTCAGGACCATGCAACCTTCGAAAAACCGATGCAATACGCTACAGGAATGCTACATGTATTTGTAAACGGTGTGCAGGTTTTAAAAGATGGGGAACATACGGCGGCGCTTCCAGGAAAAGTGGTGCGTGGCCCGGGATGGAAAGGAAATAAACAGAAGTAACCATTAAACTATGAAACAAATAAAATGGCACTCTTTAAAATCGTTTTATGAAATCAAAAAAAATATTCGTCATTGCTTATATTTTTTTTATACTTTTTATTCCTTTAATTGCCATATCCCAGGAGGCCTGGTTATCTACTCCAAAAAGTATCAACCAGTTCAGGGAGCAAGTAGAGTCCTTCAGGCCCGACACAACTCAGTTTGAGGTAAGGATTGTAAACAAAACGATTCCATTAACCGGGCGTGAAATAGACATACGAATTTACAAGCCAAAAGGCACGAATGTAAAACCCACCTTAATATATGTTCATGGCGCATGTTGGGTTGCAGGCAGTCTTGATAGTCATGATGAGATCTGCAGGTATTTGGCAACGCAAAGTTACGTGAACGTCATAGCCATAAAGTATAGGTTGGCTCCGGAAAACAAATACCCTGATGGCCACAATGATGTTTATGATGCCACCGAATGGATATGGAACCACGCAAAAGAACTCGGATTGAATACAACACAATTTGCAATAGCCGGAGAAAGTACTGGAGCGTACTTTGCTGCCGCCACAACTTTAAAATCAAGAGATACCAAAGCTGGTCCAAAGTTTTCTTTTCAACTATTGGTGTATGCTGCGCTTGATGGCGGAGGGTCATCCTGGTTTGAATGTAAAGAATTGTATTTTACTAATAAAAAAGATGTAAGAAGTGAATATGGCTCACCGCTCTGGTCTAAAAACCTTGCTGGCCTCCCCACCACATTCAACATTTTGGGGGAATATGAGACGTCTCGTGCAGAAGAAGAATTGTTTATTAGAAAACTGAAAGAAAATGGCATCCCAACCAAAAGTTTCATGAACGAAGCTGTCGGTCACGATGTAGTTAATTGGATTTCTGTTAAAAGGGAAACCCCTGCACACTTGAAAGCAATAGAATTTATAAAAGCAGGATTTAATATAGAATAAACGATTACTGATACCTATAAGGGTTGAACAGAAATATATCGCATTATAACGAGTTGGACTTCAGTACAACAAACCATTAAAACATGTATGAAAATTCTAAAAAATAACTAAAAAATGAATGTAAGAAAATTGTTATCAATCCTGCTTATTTCGATAAGCACCACGGCAAGCGCTCAGTTCAGTTTTAGCTCTTATGCTTTGCAAAATGTAAATATTATTGACATAAACACAAATGATATACTGTATGATTATACAATCGTAATCAACAATGATAAAATTTCCGCCATTTTACCTTCTAAAAATTATAGCGTTAATGATACAGTTCAATCCATAAAATTAAAAGGGAAATTTGTAGTGCCGGGTTTAATTGATGCTCACGTACATTTTGCAACAGACCCAACAGCAGAAAGAAGAGATAATGCAGAAAAAGTATTGAAAGAAATGCTGTTAACAGGTATCACTTCGGTTAGAGATATGGCTGGTGATGCAAGAGCTTTGTCAAGTTTATCGAGAGATGCATTAGTGGGCGATATCGTGGCGCCAAATATCTACTATTCGGCTTTAATGGCGGGTTCAACCTTTTTTTCTGACCCAAGAACCATTGCATCAGCTCAAGGAGGAATTAGTGGAAAAATGCCCTATCTGAAAGCAATTGACGATAATTCTAATATGATACTGGATGTAGCTGAAGCCAAAGGCACAGGTGCCGCAGGTATAAAAATGTATGCCTATTTATCAAATAATGAAGTTGTGGAAATTGTTAAAGAAGCTAAAAGGCAAAATTTTCCTGTTTGGTCTCACGCATCATTACAAATTGCTAAACCGTCTGAAATAATAGTAAGTGGTGTGATATCAATTTCACACGCTAATATGTTGGTATATGAAAATGATGAAAGCGAAAAGTTAATAAAGTCTTGGATTGACCATAAAGCTACAGGAAAGGAAAAAGAATTTTGGGATAGAGAATTTGAAAAATTAAACTTTTCAAAACTGTATAAACTAATGATTGATCACAAGGTCGTCCTGGATGCTACATTGTCGGTGCTTGTAGCATACAAAAACCACCCTAAAATGATTTGGCGATACGAAATTGGAAAAAGAATAATTCAGCAAGCACACAATGCGGGTGTCCTTATCGATGCTGGTAGCGACTCAGACCAAGAAACGTTTGTGCAACATGAGATGAAACTATTAGTAAATGAGGCAGGTTTTACGCCTTTTGAAGCGCTTGTTTCTGCCACTAAAAATTCGGCTCAAGCCACTGGGATTCTTAAAAATCAAGGAACTATTGAGGTTGGTAAAAAAGCGAATTTACTTTTTTTAGATTCAAATCCTATAGAAAAAATAGAGCATATAGATGACATCTTTTTAGTAATAAAAGATGGGAAATTATATAATAAGAAATAATGAAAGTTAGAGAGTAAAGGTGTCCATTGGAATTTGGAAAAATAGCAAAAACTTTAAACCCTAAACAAGAAACTTGAAGCCTGTAAATTTGAATTTGAAAATAGAAAACACCCATCAACAAAGCAGCTAAAGAAAACCTGCTACTACGCCTGCTCACTATTTAGAGCTTAGCATTTTTTCCTTCGGTAAATATATTGGCAGTTTCGGACAGTCAAACACCCGTTTTGTATAAAGAAGCTTAAAATCTATGCCCTTTATATTTATATTGGGTGTTAAAATAAAATTTTAGCTCCATAATGATGAAAACTATAGATCACTTTACGGTTAGAACACCCGAATATAAGAAGGCAGGCACTCAATTTCTGAAAAAGAGACACCTAGAATGGCTTACGAAAGGTAAAGGAAAATAATACCTAAATAGACATAGGCTTTAGCTATTTAAAATTAGAGCCCAATGATTTTTAATTGATTCATATTAATAAATTATACAGCAATTTTCATTAATTAACGCAGAATTAAATCAAAGACAAATGAAAAAAAACTTAACTACAGGTTTACTCATACTCTTATGTTTTTTTACAGGAACATTAAAAGCACAAGATGTAAATGATTACACTATGTCTTCTGGTGGCAAACTAAAACCGCTGCAAGCCATTATGGATATTAGACATTATACAATAGCCTTAAATGTGGATATCCAGAATCAAGCCATTGATGGATACACCGAAATAGCGTTGATTTTATCGTCCTCTACCGATACATTACTATTTGATCTCAATCATTTATTAAAAGTGAATAAAATAATGGTTGATGGTAAAGAGCTACCCTTTACAACAAAAGAAGACCAAATATTTATTACAAATAAAAC
Source organism: Ferruginibacter sp. (assembly GCA_041742655.1). Lineage (GTDB taxonomy): Bacteria > Bacteroidota > Bacteroidia > Chitinophagales > Chitinophagaceae > Ferruginibacter. The sequence continues at coordinate 4,662 of JBGSIG010000788.1, forward strand.
TGCTTTTAGCGCTGCTAAACATACGGTAAGGGTATATTATGATGGAAACCCACCTATCCCCATCAAACCACCATGGGCAAGTGGTTTTACCTGGACTAAAGACAATCAAGGAAACCCGTTTGTTAATATCACCTGCCAAGGTGATGGCGGAAAAACATATTTTCCTTGTAAAGATCATCCAAGTGATGAACCAAATGAAGGAGTTGATTTATTTATTACCATTCCAAAAGGTCTGTCTGTTGCTGGGCCGGGATTGCTACAATCTGTAAAAGCACAAAAAAATAATAAAGCTACATGGCATTGGAAAAGCAACTATACGATAAGTAATTATTGCATAGTTTTTAATATCGGAAAGTATAAAGTATATAATCAAAATTATACTACTTGTGAAGGTAATGTTGTTCCCATTGAGCTTTATATTCTTGAACAGGATACTGCTCTGGCAAAGAAATTAATGGATATTAAAGAAAGGGACACACGCATTCTGGAAAAATATTTTGGAGAATATCCTTGGATAAAAGAAAAAATCGGTATTGCCGAAGTGCCTAATTCAGGAATGGAACATCAAACGATGATTACTTTTAGTGATAGTTTAATCTTCAAATCATTTCCTAACAACCTGGATTATCATGATATATATTTTCATGAATTTGCTCATGAATGGTGGGCAAATAAAATTACCAATAAAGATTGGTCGCACATGTGGATACAAGAGGGTATCACTACGTATACCGAAGCTTTGGCAATGAGAGAACTTGGTGGTGAAGAAGCCTATGATGAACAAATGCTTCGGTTTAGAGCCATCACTTCAGCAATTGGAAATAAAACTCCAATAGTATCTCATGATGGGTCAACAGTTAAGGAAGTTTATAATAGTGATATTTATATGAAGGGAGCTATGTTAATGCACACCTTAAGATATGTTGTAGGAGACAGTCTTTTCTTTCCCACACTTAAGAAATTTGCGACGAACGTTAAATATCCATACAATCAATTTTTCACATCAGATGATGTAGAACAGTTTTTTATCAAGGAAACAGGAAAAGATTTAAGCCCAATTTTTAATTTTTATTTGAGGACTACCAAAGAAATAGAAATTAATGTGTTCCAATTTTCTCCTGATACCTATATTATGAGTGTAAATAATGCACCAATAGATTCTTTGCCACTTGATATTTCTACTGATTCAGGAATCATCCATACAACGATGAATGCTACAATGGAAAAGCCTTTTTGGATAAAAAGTAAAACACCTCCTATTATAGACCCGAGAGGATGGTACTTTAGAAAAGTTATCTTTCATTAAAAAAGCTTTCTGAAAATTGGATTGATAACCTATCGCCGTGGTTCGTGTCGTCACGAAATACTAGTATGGGAAACTAAAAATCGAAATGATAGTTAAAACCAAAAGCAAAAAAGATATTATGAAATTAACAAGTAACCCAAAAGTTAAAGACGTTTTCAAAAACTATCCAAAAGCTGTTCAAAATAAATTAGGTCAGCTTCGGGAATTGGTTTTAAGCACGGCGGCTGAAATTGAGGGGCTTGAACAACTGGAAGAAACACTTAAATGGGGCGAACCAAGTTACCTTACAAAATATGGAAGTACTGTAAGAATAGATTGGAAAGAGAAAAATCCTGAACAATTTGCCATTTACTTTAAATGCACTTCTAAGTTAGTACCGACATTCAAAAAAATTTATAACGACAAATTTAAATTTGAATCTGACCGGGCAATTGTTTTTAACCTCAATGAAAAAATACCCGAAGCTGAGTTAAAGCATTGTATCACTTTGGCGTTAAATTATCATAAACTAAAGCACTTGCCATTGTTAGGAGTTCAAAACACAAAAGCTCAGGCCGAATTGAAGACACAAAATAAAAATAATTGATAAGAAGAGTACTGGGTATGAATTAATCAAATAAAAATTTTACTTTTTACTATCAATTGTAAAAAGTAAAAAAATATTTAAACAGGAAATATGAAAGTAAAAATTTTAATAGTCTGTATTTTATTGGTGCATCAGTTGTCTGCACAATCCTATAAAAAAATTCACGAAAAAGCCATTGTGGTAGATACACACAATGACATCCTGATGCAGGCTGCCGACAGGGGAATGGTATTTGACCAGAACCTCACCGGCATAACCCATAGTGATTTGGCTCGTTGGAAAAAAGGCGGATTGGATGTGCAAATATTTTCTGTGTATTGCGATGGAGGGTTGAAAAACGCTTATGCGTATGCTAACAGGGAAATGGACAGCCTGGATGCAGTGGTGGCCCGCAACCCGGATAAAATAGTGAAGGTTGCCAACTATGCAGAACTGATGAAAGCAGTAAAGCAACATAAGATAGCGGCTATGTTTGGCGTGGAGGGCGGCCACATGATAGAAGATGATCTCAGTAAATTAGAAGCACTCTATAACCGTGGCGCCAGGTATTTAACTTTAACACATAATGTTGCTCCATCCTGGGCAACGAGTGCAGCAGACGAAACCAGCGCTAACCCCACCATAGGAAAGGGGTTAAACTCCGAAGGCAAAACAGGGCTTACTGAGTTTGGTAAAAAAGTAGTGCATAAAATGAATGAACTCGGAATGATGATCGATGTTAGCCATTTGGGTGATCAAAGTTTTTGGGATGTAATCAAGATAACCGCAAAACCCATTATAGCATCACACAGTTCGGTGTATAGTCTTGTGGCGAGCCGCCGCAATTTAAAAGACGACCAGATAAAAGCGATTGCAAAAAATGGCGGTGTGATACAGGTAAACTTTAACCCGGGATTTATTGACAGCAGTTTTGGGGCGAAAGAAACTGCTTTTTTTAAAACGCATGCTGCAGAAAGTGATTCACTCACCAAAACGGGTATGGATGAATGGTACATGATGGATTGGATCTATAAAAAATATGCTGCAGAAGCAGAAGCTATGCGGCCGCCATTGTTCATGCTCATTAATCATATTGAATACATCATCAAATTGGTTGGGGTTGATTATGTTGGCCTGGGCTCCGACTTTGATGGCATAAACCTTACGCCGCAACAATTAGATGATGTTACAACATATCCGTTAATTACAAAAGCTCTTGTAGAAAAGGGCTACAGCAAAAAAGATATTTACAAAATACTCGGGGGGAATTTCTTAAGGGTTTTAAAAGCCAATGAGAAAAATAAATGACGCCGGGAAGTCGTCTGCAAAATTGTATCACCGCCTTCTCGTCTTTTCGGCAAAAAAACAAACCTAAAAACAACTGACATGAAAAATAAACTACGTTCAATTAAATTTTTTACCTGGCTGGCTTCAATACTGTTTTGCTTTGCGTTCCTTTCGTTTTCAACCACGGAACCGTCTGCCCGATTACAACCTATAGGCAATGTGCCGAAGAACAATCCTGTTCCGTTATTAGAATTAAATGGCGACCCTTATAACAGGGGATTGCAACACGGCACTCAGTTAAAAAAAGAAATAGCTGAGGTATATGCAAAATGGAAAACAAATATTCGCAAAGC
>JBGSIG010000789.1:0-2849 GCA_041742655.1 Ferruginibacter sp.
AAACAATAAATTAGTATTACCACTAAAACATCGCCAATATAAGGACGGATAATGTTGTCGTGTGCAAAAAGTGCAATCAATACTTCAATACCAAATAACAACACAGCCAAAAGAAAGTAGCGAATATTGAATTTTAGCGGCAGGCTCATAAAGTTAATCAAACAATTAATGCCGCATTGATTTTAAAACTACATCCCATTTTCTACTAAACCCATGGTTATTGCTTTGGAGCAGCAACAGAATCAACTACCGGCGCAGTTTTCGGCTTCTTTTTAAACAGATCTTTTACCAACCCTTTTACAGATTCTTCAGGTTTTGGTTTTGGCTTTGTGCTATCGGTAGTGGCATTTTTATTTCCCAATACCTGTTTAGCCAGCTCATCTTTTGCCGCTTCAATCGCCTGGCTTTTTACAGAAGCGATGGTATCTTTTACTGCACTGGTCACAGCCTGTTTGGTGCTGTCAATTTTTGCCATAGCAAATTCCACGGCCTGTTGTTTTAATTGGTCTGCCATATTTTCTCCTGCCTGTTTAAGGTCTGTTTTAACGGTGGGGTCTTTAATAAAGCCTCCTAGCAACAGGTTAAAATTTATCGTCTCGCCCAGTTTCAAAGGCACACCTTTATTATTAATCTGGGTAACTAAATTGTTCACCATCTGATTACCCTTCTCGCCCATCAAGGCACGTGGCACTTTCATATTAATGATATAATCCAGCGACTGATCAAAACCCTGCAGTCCGCCAATTTCCATCTCTACGCTTTCTACTTTTACTTTAAAAGGTTTTACCAGCATTTTACCATTACTGAATTCAAAATACGTTTTTACATCTTTTAAAGAAATTTGTTCAAGTGCCTTTACATTTAAGGTAGAAGCAATTTTATCTAAGGGTGCAAATTTGCTCAAAAAGCCTTCTATCAATAGAAGATTGCCATCACCGGTTAGTGTGGTTAAATCGGGCATCATATTTTCGCCGAGTTTGCCTTTTAGCGTTAACCGTGAACTTAATTTACCTGCAATAAATTTAGCAATGGGCATTAATTGCTGCACTGTATTAAATGCTGCAAAAGTTTTTTGCACATCTACTTTATCCACGTCATATTGTAGTGTTATAGCAGGATTTGTTTTGCTGTCTTTTGTTGAATAGCTGCCATTGATGGCCACCATACCATCCAGTGCATTACCTTTTACATCACCTATCGTAACCGTTTCATTATTTATTTTAAGGTTGCCAGATAGATTGCTGATGTCTACATTATCGTAATGCAGTTTGTCTACCTGTGTATTCAGTGATACATCCAAATTAGCAGGCACTGCAAACGGTGCAGCAGCGGGGCCTGTGGCAGTAGTGTCGGCAGGGGTTCCCATCCAGTCGTTTAGGTTTACTTTATCTGCATTAAGGTTTATGCTGGCCACCAATGGCTTATTTTGCAACATATAATTCAGCAGGTTATTAATTTGGCCGCTGCCATTAAAATTGGTAGACATGTACTGCCCGTTAAGTGTTTTGATATCAACCTTGCTGGGGGTAAAACTCGTAGAAAGTGTGTTAATTTTTACGCCAGTTGGGTAATCCTTTGCCACATATAAAAAATTAGTAAGATCAATTGTACCTCCAGCAGTAAATAAATCAAACTTCTGTTGCTCAATATCTTTTACATTTCCTTTTACATAAACATCCGCATTTAGCAAGCCGCCTAATTTTGTACCAGCCTCCAACTTTACAAGCTGTGCTACTTTATTGAGATCCAGCTTTCCTTTTGCCGCTGCATCAACAAACATATTGCTGATAGGTTTCTTTACCAGCAGGCGTATATCAAATGGATCATTATCCATTTCTATATGCGCCTTTTCAATGTTCACCACTGTATTATCGGTTACGCCATCCGGGTTGTCAATTTGTGCTTTTATAATTATTTTCTGCAAAGGTTTTGGCAGGTCAGGATATTGAAAAAATCCATCCTTAACTTCCATATCTACATGATAACCCGGTAAACTTGTTTCGTTATAGATGCCTTTTACAAATCCACTAAAAATAGCCGAACCACTTGTTTTTATTTTGCTGAAATCGTTTTGATAAATGGCCGGCACCAATGATAAAATATTTTTAAAATCTGTTGATGGTGCATTAAATGTAATATCCATGTCGTACCCATTCTCTGCCAGGTCTTTTACAGCACCTTTAGCTGCAATTTTAAGATCATTCACCGTTATTTTATCGGTATTAAAACTATACACGTTTGATTTATTGTCCACCTGTATGTCTGCATCCGCAACAGCTTTGGCGTTAGATAAATAAGCTATTCCGCCATAGGTAACTGTTACAGCTTCGGCGCTGGTAGTAGTTTTTAAGGTAAAAAGATCTGATGTAAAATCACCTGTTCCCTCATGATCCAGGTTAAATATTTCTGTGCCTATATCTGCCGTTGCATCTTTGTAACTGATATAAGCGTTGTGAATGGCATAATGCTTCAAAGCCATTTTAAAAGGCTTGTCGCCGGATGGGTCTGTTACAGTACTTGTGTCGGGCTTCATAATATCCCAGTTTACCAGGCTATCTTTAGTTACAATAGCGTGTATGCGTGGCGACTGTAACGTCACATCATAAATAGTCATGTCTTTTTGCTTTATTACACTCATGATGTCGAGGGCAGCATCAATTCTTTCTGCAGATACCAGCGTGTCATTTGCAAAAACGCCTGCGCCTGTTATCTGCATTTTATCCAACCCTACAGCCACTTTAGGAAAACTTCGAAAAAAGGAAATATCTACATCCTTAAAATCAACTGTTGCGTTGATGTTTTTATTGATCTCTTTTTTTACCAGGCTTACAATCTTTCCTTTAAATAAG
>JBGSIG010000790.1:0-6040 GCA_041742655.1 Ferruginibacter sp.
AATTCTTGATTCGGTTAGGTTGTTTAAAGAAGAATTATCCATCTTTTTGTGATATTCCTCCATTTTATCCTGCTTCATTCCGAAGCATCTTTGTGCTGTCAATAACGACACAATTTTTAAAAAAATAGAAATGAAAAAAGTATCTACCATTATTCTTGCAACAGTTTTTTGTGGGGCAATCATATCAAGTTGCAAAAAGAACGAAAATGAGACCGGAAATAACAACAATGTTGCCGGGTTCTTGTACACCACCACAAATGGTGAAGGGGCCAATAATGTAGTTAAATTTACTAGGCACCAGGACGGGACTTTGTCTGATGAAACCAGTTATGCAACCAATAGCAATGGGGGTGCAAATGTAGGCGCAGGCGGCGATGCACATGGAGATTTTGATGCCCAGGGTGCCATTCAAATTATTGGGAACTATCTGTTGACTGTAAACGCAGGAGGTAAAGAGGTTTCCGTCTTTTCTTTAGAAAGGGCTACGGGAAATCTAACTTTCAAAAATAATGTCGGTTCAGGCGGTACGAGGCCTGTAAGTATAGCCTATACAAAAAAGGTAGGAAGCGAAAATGACTATTGGGTTGTTGTAGGTAATCAGTGGAATAATCCTAATATACAAAAGGATGGCGCTGCAATTGAACGCTATCCAAACAATGAATTTTTTGCGGGAGATTTATCTGCCCCGGATGCATCAGATGCTCAACGTAACATTCAATTATTTTCATTCAGCAAGGCAACTGGTCTTTTTAGTGCCGAGAAATTATTGGATACTTATTCGAGGAAAAACGGCGGGCCAACTACTGTAAGTTTTAGCGACGATGGAACAAAACTTGCCGTGAGTACCTGGGGCATAGCTCATTTCAATACTGCAAATACCTCAACAACAGAGCAGCGTCCAAGCCGGGTTTATATATATGATTTTTCCGGAGGAAATATTTCAGGTAAACGCTTTTTTGAAGAAGAGGGAATTTCAGGCACAATTGGTTTTAGTTGGGCCAAAGGCAGTAACAGCCGGATATTTGCTTCAAACTTCAATCTTGTTCCAACAAAAAGAGATAATAGTTTAACTGAATTAACAGATAATGGAGCATCCATAAATAAAACCGGCAATTACAGCGTTACTTCAGCCCTTGGAATTAATGAGGCTTGCTGGACCGCATTAAACCCGGCAGGCAACACATTATATGTAGCTAGTTTCGCCACCAACCTTATATCATCTTTTAATGTCGGCAGTACTAGCTTGATCATGTCGGGTTCCGAAGCAAGAGCAGGGATTGCACCTGCAGGCGATTCAAAAGATATTTTTGTTACCCCGGACAACAAGTACCTGTATAACCTGGGCGCTTTTCAATCATTCTCCATCAATCGTTTTAACATTACAGGAAATTCAGTAAATTATAAAAGTCAATCTGTTTTAACAACCACAACAGGAGGAACAGGAACGGCAGGGAAATATAATTTTCTTGGATTAACAGGCTTCGATATCAACAAGTAAAATTGTTTGCGAAATAAAAGGCGCATTTTTTGTCAGGTAAGGTATGTTACTACTTCATTATTTTTTAATGGAGTAGTAACTTTTTTATACTTATTGAATTTTGCAGCCAGATCAGCTGGCAATTAACTATGCCCCTTAGCACAGTCTTAGTGCATCAATTACAACGCTTTCATAAATTAAGAGCCGAAAATGGCTTGTGTATTACGGACAAAAACCAGCAGTAATCACATGGAATGGTAATTTAAAAAATTATCCATCCTTTTGCGTTTTTCCTCCATTTTAAAGCGGCACATCCCACAGCATCTTTGTATTGTCAATAACGACATCAACATAAAAAAACTAAAATGAAAAAGATTATCAAATTATTTGTCGCAGCAATATTGCTGCTTGTATCTGCCGCATCATTTGCACAGGTATCGTACAAAACTATCAAGGTTGACGGTTTAAACATCGCTTACCGGGAAGCAGGAAATCCTGCCAATCCAAAAATTGTTTTATTGCATGGCTTCCCTACAGGATCGCACCAGTACCGCGACCTTATACAATCCCTCTCGGATAAATTTCATGTCATTTCTCCAGACTACCCTGGCTTTGGTTTAAGCGACAGCCCTGATCCTGCTACATAAAATTATACCTTCGAAGGCATTTCAGAAATTGTTGAACACTTTCTGCAATTAAAAGGATTTGATCATTATGGATTGTTTGCACAGGATTATGGCGGACCGGTAGGATTCAGGATCGTTGGCAGAAATCCAAAAGCGCTTGACTGGCTGATCATACAAAATACCAATGCCTATGAAGTTGGCTTTACCGCTGCGTGGGATGGCTTTCGTGGAGCGCTTTGGAAAAACAGGTCGGCAGAAACTGAAAAGCCACTGGCTGCTTTTTTAACCCATGACGCCATCAAAAGTATTTACCTGTATGGTGCAAAAAATCCTGACCTGATCAGCCCCGATAACTGGGAATCGGATTATGCCTTTATGCAAAGGCCCAATGCCGTTCGCATTAACCTGGACCTTTTTTATGATTACCGCACTAACGTGGAATTGTATTCCGTATGGCAGGAATTTCTTCGTAAGAATCAACCTAAAACAATTATTTTCTGGGGACAAAAAGACATATTCTTTACACCTGCCGGAGGCGAAGCTTTTCTGAAAGATCTTCCCAAAGCTGAGATGCACCGCCTGGATGCAGGCCATTTTGCGGTGGAAGATAATCTTGGATATATCTCCAAAGAAATTCATCGCTTTTATGCGTCAAAAGTTGCAGGAGCAAAGAAATAGTTTCTGATTGATGATTTACATACCAAAATCAAAGGTTATGTTTTGATGTTGGTATGTTTTTTAAAAATTGAACCCAACCAGGAATTGTAATGAAGTCTCAAAAAAATGACAATTGGGGCAAATTGGCTTTAATAAATCTCATTCACTACAAACACTGGGAATGATATGTGTAAAATTCAGGCAGATCAATTCATTAAGGAGTTTATCGGTAATCATTCGCCCGTATCCCTACAAACAGCAGATTCAGTTGTTAAAAAAAAAGTTTTAAAATTCTGTAACATTTTGTAAAAGCCCGTATCTAAATGACAAATAATCAAAAAACATTAAAAATGAAAAAACTTAAATTCACCAGTATCATCATTCTATTTATGGCTTTCGCCGAAAATTCATTTGCACAGAACAAGGCTTATCCATTTGATGTAAAAATCAGTGGGCATGGTAAAAAATCAATCATTTTTATTCCCGGGTTCGCCAGTTCAGGAGAGGTTTGGGACGAAACGAAATCTGAGTATGAAAAAGATTATACCTGTTACACATTAACAATGCCGGGTTTTGCAGGCATAACAGCTCAACAAGGTGCAACATTTTTAAACTGGGAACAACTTATTGCAGACTACATTAAGGAAAACAACATTCAAAATTCGGTTTTGATAGGACACAGTATGGGAGGAGGACTGGCCCTGGCAATTGCTGCAGATTACCCTGAACTGGTTAAAAAAATAATTGTAGTTGATGCATTACCTTGTTTATCTGCATTGAATAACCCGGCTTTTAAAGCAGCGGATAAGCCCGATTGTTCAGCAATTGTCAGCCAATTAACTGCTGCACCAGATGAACAATTTTCTCAAATTCAAAAAATGTCTATTGCAAGGCTTGTTACAGATACTTCAAAACAGTCATTAGTGGCGGGTTGGGGTCTGAAGTCTGACAGGAAAACATATGCAGAAATGTACTGTGATTTTTCCAACACCGATCTCAGGGACAAAATTAAAAATATAACCTGCCCGGTATTGGTATTGCTGGAAGCAAATTTCAAAACCATTCAACCAGCCATTGCGGACCAATACAAAAATCTTAGAACTGCCAACCTGCAATATGCAGACAAGGGATTGCATTTTATAATGTATGACGATACACAATGGTATTTAAAACAATTGAATAACTTCATAAACTAATTAACATGAAAAAATTAAACTTAATGATGCCAACCCGGCAGGGAATCATCATAGCAGCCGCTGTGGGAATTGCTACAAAAAATATAGCTGTGGGAATTATTCTTATTCTCCTGTTTAGCATCGCTTCAAATATTAAGCTATTAAAAAAATAAGTGCAGATATTTGAAGAAATATATAAAACCTACTGGCAAAAAATATTTCGCCTCTGCATGGGATATGTCAATGACCGGGATATGGCGGAGGACATGGCACAGGAAACATTTGTAATTGTTTGGGAACAACTTCCAAAGTTTAGAAACGAAGCCAATATCGGAACCTGGATTTTCAGAATTGCATCCAATTATTGTTTGCGGCATATTGAAAAACAAAATCGTTTTCCCAAGGCAGAATTGCCTCCAAACCTTGCAGATGAAAAGATACCCCACAGTGAACCCCAAATTCAGTTTTTGTACAAGTGCATTGCAGAGCTGCCCGAAACTGACAGGATCATTATTTCGCTTGAATTGGAAAATATAAAACAAGCAGAAATAGCCAGCATAGTTGGACTTTCAGAAAGCAACATAAGGGTAAGAATTCACAGAATAAAAGAAAAACTACATCAAAAATTTGTAGCCAATGGACAATAAAATAAATTTTAACGACTTGTGGGCAAAGCAGACCTCAAGTGAGCCCAATCCTGAAAATTTGTTGTTGCAGATCAGCAAATTGAAACGAGCCCATTTGAGAAAGCTAATCATTACAAACCTAATGCTGATTGCAGTATCTGTATTCATTGTATTGATCTGGGTTTATTATCAACCCCAGCTGCTCTCAACAAAAATTGGTATTATTTTAATCATTTTGGCAATGGTGGTTTTCCTGTTTGCCTATAATAAAAGTTACACACTGTTCAAAGAAAACATCGATGCTAAAAGCAATTCAGATTACCTGAAAGAACTATTGGCAATAAAGTCCAAGCAACAATTTATGCATACAACCATGTTGAATGTATATTTTATATTGCTGTCTGCCGGTATTGGCTTATACATGTATGAATACACATCGAGGATGACAATGCTTTGGGGAATTTTTGCCTATGGGATTACATTACTTTGGATTTTGTTTAACTGGTTCTATTTAAGGCCGAAACAAATAAAAAAGCAACAATCAGAATTAGACGAAATGATCACAAAGGTTAAGCAATTAAACAAACAACTGGAAGCCTGATAAAGAGCTTCGTCGTCACTACAACTGCCCACATCTAACCGTTTAAAATGAAAGAAAACACAATTAACATCGTGGCAATTTCCGGAAGTTTAAATCCAACTTCTTCCAACAGTAATATTATAAAAACTATAAAAAGCCTGGCTCCTGCTAATGTCGTGATTAAAATATGGAACGGCCTTGATGAATTACCGCATTTCAACCCCTCGACAAAAGAAGAAATTATATCAGTAAATAACATCCGGCAGCAAATCAGGGAAGCTGATGGGGTAATATTCACTACTCCTGAATATGCATTTGGTGTACCGGGTGTGTTAAAAAATGCATTGGATTGGTTGGTATCTTCGGGTGAATTAAATGAAAAACCAGTTGTTGCCATAAGCGCATCACCGCTTTACACAGGCGGAGACAAAGCCCTGGCTTCACTCCTGCTTACACTCACCGCATTGGGTACAAATAAAAACAGCAATTCATCTTTAAGCATCGGTAATATAAAAAATAAAATGAACGAGGCAGGGAACATTACAGATGAAGCAACGATCAAGTCTCTGCAATTAATTATTAATAACCTGCTCGAAACCATATCCTCCATTCAGGCTTCTCATCCTCAGCATTAAGTTGCAGGGAAAATTGTCCATCCCTTTGCGCTCATCCTCCATTTTCTTCGCCTTCTTTTAATTGCAACTTTGTATTATTAAAAAAATAGTATGGCAAACGCAGTTAGCAGATCATCAATCAGGAAATCAAATTATAAACGTTATCTCCAGGCAGGGATTGAATATAGTCAGTATCGCTTTCAATTGGCAGAAGATTTTGCAGTAAATGATGATTTAAAAATAAAAGAGTACATAAAACTGAATCAGCACCGCATGCTTCGGGTT
>JBGSIG010000791.1:0-5002 GCA_041742655.1 Ferruginibacter sp.
GGCCTCCGAATGCATCAGTGGCGGCGTCTGTTTCTCTTCCTAAAACCATTGTTGCTAAAACGGTTGCCACATAACTACCGAAAAGATCAGCACCCATACCAGCAACGTCACCCACGTTGTCTCCAACATTATCTGCAATAGTTGCGGGGTTGCGTGGATCATCTTCAGGAATACCTGCTTCTACCTTACCCACTAAATCTGCCCCAACATCGGCGGCTTTTGTATAAATGCCACCGCCCACACGGGCAAATAATGCAATAGATTCTGCTCCTAAAGAGAAGCCTGTTAATATTTCAATAGCTTTTTCAAGTGCTAACCTGTATTCTTCAGAGCCGGCTGTTGAGCCGGAAACAAATGTCATATAGAGAACAATGAACAAACTTCCCAAACCCAAAACAGCCAAACCTGCTACACCCATTCCCATTACGCTTCCACCCGTAAAAGAAACAGAAAGCGCTTTGCTTAAACTTGTTCTGGCTGCTTGCGCAGTACGTACATTGGCTTTGGTGGCCACTCTCATTCCGATAAAACCTGCCAGAGCGCTAAAAAATGCACCCACTACAAATGCCAAAGCAATGCTCCAGTGACTATTGGCATTGCTATAACCCATGATGCCCAATAAAAGTGCGCCAATGATAACAAAATAAGTAAGAATTTTATACTCCGCTTTCAAAAAGGCCATGGCTCCCTCAGCTATATAAGTGCTGATCTCTTTCATACGATCGTTACCAGCATCTTGCTTAGATACCCACGCAAATTTGATAAATGTGTACAAAAGTCCAACTACACCTAAAGCTGGAACCACGTAAAACAATTTGTCCATAATATATATAATGTTAAAATTTGGAGGGCAAAAATAGGGTAATTGGTTCAAAAACAGTCAAAAAACACTAATTGTTGAAAAGTGAAAGGAATTACCGGCATCCACCCGGTTACATTTGATAGACTTTATGTTGATGAAAAACAGATGTAATCGATGTGATCTTTTTGATCTGATTAAAAGACGCACCCAAACAGTCGATAATATCACTGGCTATCATGGCTTCCTGCGATAGTTTTTCGGCTGCAATATCACCTGCCAATCCATGTAAGTAAACGCCCAATAGGCACGCTTCCTTTTCCTGGTAGCCTTGCGCCAATAGACCACAAAGTATACCTGTAAGCACATCGCCACTACCTGCTGTTGCCATACCTGCATTGCCGGTGGTATTAAAAAAGCAGGAGCCATCCGGGCAGGCAATTAAAGTGTGATGACCTTTTAATATAATATAACATTGAAGGGTAAACGCTTTTTCGAGAGAAAGTTTCAACCGTTCAAACGGATTGCCTGTTTTCCCAAATAATCTTTCAAATTCGCCAGTATGTGGCGTAAGTATTGCCAGATGTAATTTTCTTAGTGATAACAATGATTGATGTGGAGTTAGCAGAGATAAAGCGGTAGCATCTATTACTAACGGTCCCTCCCAGGCTGATAGTAATTTTTTAACCAGTTGTTTATTTTTTACAGATGAATCAAGACCCGGGCCAACAGCAATGGCCGTTTTTTTTAGCCAGGCTTTATCGCTATCAACTGTGGAAGTGGTTATAGCTTCGGGCAATGATGTGTTGATGATAGCTGCTGATTGGGGTGTTACATGAATGGTGCATAATCCTGTGCCGGTTCTGAGACATGCTTTGGTACACAACACAGCGGCACCCATCATATTTTTACTGCCTGCATATAATAACGCATTTCCAAAATTATATTTATGTCCAAATGGGTCTCTTGGTTTATAAACTTTGCCGATTAGTTCCTCATCAATTGTTTCAAAAATTGAAGTGGTAGCAGCATAATATTTTTTACTAAGATGTATATTAAGTAGATGAACCCGCCCGATATATGCTGCATTTTCCAAAAGGAAAAAAGCCAGTTTGTTTGTTTCGAAACTTAGGGTATGCGTTGCCTTTATGATTGCTTCTTCGCCGGAATAATTATCAGCGTTTAAACCACTGGGTATATCAATGCTTATTACAGAAGCAGCCTGTTGATTAATATGATTGACGAGTTGCGCTGCAATATTTTTTAATGGCCTGTAGAGACCGGTGCCAAAAAGGGCATCTATAACAATCGTATTTTTTAAATCTGTTGGAAAATCTTTTGCAGTGTTTATAAAGATTGCCTTCAATCTTACAGTTGACAAACGTTTCAGGTTGGTGGCATTATCTTTCGTTCTTTTTTTACTCTCAAGAACGTATACACCTACTGAATATTTCGCTTTTTGTAACAATCTAGCTATAACCAGTCCATCACCACCATTGTTACCGCTGCCGCAAAATATGGTGAAACTTTTTGTGGTGGCAATATTTTCCTTTATCCAGGTAAAACAAGCTGTGGCAGCCCTTTCCATTAAATCTATAGCGGCTACTGGCTCTTCTTTGATAGTGTAGTTATCCCATTCACGTATTTGAGCAGCAGTAAATATTTTCATTGCATCAAATTTACAATAAAGAAAACGGTTGAGAAATTATGGGTGCAATTAAATCCGAGATCACGCTTTTTTAAGAACTAAAGAAAGAGTAAATCGCCTAGGTTGAATTATCAAGGAAATTAAAACTTCTTAACGCCTTAACGGCAAAACCTACTCAAATAATTCAAACTTATTCTTTGGTCTCCGGCTATCCCACCACTTAAAATTCTTTAGGTATTTTTGATCCTCTGGCCTTTGGCGTATAGGGTAGAGGGTGCCATCCACATTATTTATAAATTTTAATTTGTTTACTGCTTTGTCCAGGAAATAAACATCTATCACATCGCCCCTGCTCCGGTTCATGCCAATGTATGCGCTGTCGTTGTCCTGTGGGTAAAATATGCTTTCGGCAGGCGAGCCTTTTACCCGCATGTAATCTATTGTGCCAGCTTTAAAATATCCATTGATGGTGCGCCCACCCATCTGGTTATACATTTCTTCATTGGCCTGGTTAATGATGATGCCGTTCTCAAAAACATAAATGCGTTTGGCTTTTTGATTTTCTGTGAACATATACATTGTGTCGCCCGCAACCTGCGATTTGTTGTTGAATACAACCGGGCTTTGGTACATTCTAAAAACTGAATCTTCTGAAGAATAGAACAAGCTGTCGCACACCGCCTGCAACGAGTCATTAAAAATACGTACATGATGAAATGCTTCGAAATACCGTATGGCTGTATCTTTTGGTGTAAAAACAACGGTGTCTTTTTTTAGCGAGTCAGCGTTGTTCCGGAAATGTGTAAATAGACTGTCGTTGTCACCAAGGCTGTCAACAGGTGCCCCATCAGACATTTGTAAAAGCTTTGGGTGTACGGGTAAATTATTTCCTGTAATTTCATTTGCTCTTATATCAGCAATTGTTGAATCGGCTTTCTTAGTAAGTGCGGCATCTTTTACGGAGTCAATATTCACGTTATTTTTGCGTGCCGGCTCATCTATTTTGAAAAGATAAACAAAAAGCGAATCATCCTTTTTTGGGGTCGGTGGTTTTAACCAATCAATTTCAATTATGTCATTTCCAGGAAGGCTTTCTTTTTTTTTCGGTTTGCCAAATGCCGGGTCGGTGAAGTTGACAGTTGATGTTTTTTTAAGGGTATCTATTTCAATAATTTTATTTCCGTAAATGTCTCTTTTTTCTACACCTGAAAATAATGTGTCTGCCGAAACAAAAGTGCTGTCTTCACCATCACCCTTAAATATCAATACTGGTTTTCGGGTGGCTAAAAAAGAATTGTTGTTTTTATCTGCAAAAATTTGGTTGCCTAAAATGGTGTAGCCATTTACACTGTCTTTGATAACCGCATTGCCTTCTAATTGTGCAATACCGGTTTTTTCATCATAGGCCATTACATTTGCCACGTATGTTCTGGTACTGTCTTTTATTACTGAACGGTTGCCAAAAAAAGCCTGACCTGTTTGTAAATTGTAGGTGCCGTTGGTAGTATAAATGTCACCTCCTTTTTCACTTATAATTTTTGTACCGGTTATAAAGGTGGCCTGTTGCGATTTTATATTATACAATAAGCTATCACTTACAATATCGTATTTTGGATCTACCAGGTGTACATTCTTTTTAAAATATACATCTTTGGTGCTGCCGTAGTAGGTTCCCTCTAAACTGGTTAGCACAGATTTTTCGTTTACAACTTTGCCGCCATTTTTATAATTGCCCACGCTCGATTTTAAATCGTATTCAAGCTCCTCGGTGTACAGCGTTCCTTTTTTATCAGTAAGCCGCACGTCTTTATTTAGATAGGCAATCCTGTCTTTACCAACATAGCGCAGGTATTGTGCGTAGGTGTGTATGCTGTCGTTTTGATTGATATGCACATTGCCAAAAGCTTCCAGCACATTGGTGCCGGCGTTGATGGTAGCACTGTCGCAGTAAAACAGCGTTAGCCCTTCTTTTAATACAACATTGCCTGCAATTGTTTTTAACGTAGTAACTGAGTCAATTGTTTTTTCACGTAAGCTTTCACCGTCCAAAATCTCAATTGCCCTGAGTGTATTATCTGGCGCTGGTTTTTGCGGAGCGGTTATTTGAGCAACTAAATTGACATTAACCGCAAATAGAAGTATTGCCAAAAAAGAAAATGGTTTGGTAAATGTTGATTGCAATATGTATGACTTTTGCCGGATGCAATTTCTAACTTTATTTACAAACGGAATCACAATATTTGAGGGTTGTATTTTGTAGTTGCTTTAGGGCTGTTTAAGATATGGTGCATTTACTGTATCGGGCAGCGGAACCATCAACGGAGCTTTTTTATCTTTTTTGCCGAATACAGAAACGTTTACATAACGTTTAGGGTTAACCCTTACGTCATCCAGTAGCAGATTTATTTTATTGGACGTTGCATTAAGGTTTCTGTACAAAGTGGGGTCATTTATTAATAAGCCAAGCGAACCATCCGGACTATTTACTTTACCCACAATATTTTTCAGGTCGGTAATAGTTGCATTTAATGCGGTCAATGTTTTTTCAAGATCAA
>JBGSIG010000792.1:0-2649 GCA_041742655.1 Ferruginibacter sp.
GAGGGCTGTAGAAACAGTATAAGTACCGGGAGTAGTCACTGTAACTTGTAATACAACATAATTAGCTGATGTAACCGGAATTCCCTCGCTGTAAACACCATTGATAACTGGGCTAGTGCAACTACCCGGTGCGCCTGCATAATCATATATTGCCGTGCCGCCATTTGAGCCATAGTCTATGGCACCTTCAAAACTGTATTCTTTGCTGCAACTGGCAAAGATCAAAAGGATGAACAATAAAGAAAAAACCGATTTCAGCTTTGTTTTCATACTACGATGCTAATTAATAAACTACCCACCAAGGCTACAAATATAAATAAGATAATCAAACGGATATTTTTTAAGCAGCTTTAATGCTTTAAATCAGCATTTAAAATATCCACAGATAAGGATAACTTTCATTGCTTGCAGTCATCATTGATACTTACGATAAACAATCGATTATTATTGTCTTGCGTTTTTCAAATATTATTCCTATAATTAATATTATGTTAAATTGGCGCACAAACCCGCACGTATTGTTTTATATTTTTTCTCCCTTGCCACACTCGAGTATTAGATTATGGAGTAGATTGTGTTATGGCAATAACAGGGATAAGCGAAGATTTTATTAAAGCAATCGAAGAAGCTGTAATAGACTTAAGGCTTCATCATGGTAGATATGAAATGAGCCACATACTTAGAATGCATTCTACAGAAAATAGAAGGGCATTACAAAACGTAATGATTACAAAAGGGTTAATATTCTCACCAGATGAGAATGTGCCTACTAACTGCTCATTAACTCCGTATGGATGGACTTTTACGACTTTTAAAAATGAGGAGGAAAAAGAACAGATTGATTTTAAACTTAAGGAAATTTCTTATAATAGTGCAAGGTTAAACAAGTGGCTACCTCTGTACGCACTATTTATTGCAATACTAACAGCGGCTGTACCTTTAATTATTTACTATATCAGCAAAAATGATGTGCAAAAATCAAATACAGAAGTACCACAACTGATGAAAATGCAAGAAAAGCAAGACAGTACCCTACTGCTTCAAAAGAATTATCTGGATTCGTTATCCAAGTTAATAAACGCCCAAAACGTGCCCGGTTCAGACGGGAAGAAATAACCTTATCAGTATCGTTATCACACTTGCAGATACATTTTTATTTAAGCGTAGTGAACGCCTTTAAGAGCGTAAAACAAGCTCCGCATCACAAAAAATATAAAACAATTCGCACAAAACCCATGCTACCCTTACGCTACACAGCCAGCGCTACCTGGAAAATGTTTGCAATAAAACATAACATTTTCCGGCCCGAACACGCTAACCAAAATAACATAACATAGAGTTATAGTCAAAAACGAAATGTTCTATAGTGTCTGCTTCGCAGTACGGTTGCCATATTGATATCCTTAGCTGTAAAATCCGGCAATGAAAATACCAATTGAAAAAATGACTGCGATATAAGTATCGTTTACCAGTCTCAGCTAATACCAAATCCTTTTAGGATGGGCCGATTTGTACATTAAATCTAATATTATAGATTTCGCCCCGGCATATTCACCGTTGGTCCCAGAATTTTCAAAATTGTATCAAATTTATTCTCTTAAATGTGGAATTATGTGTAATATCACCAAATTATAATTGTAAAAAAGACAATTATTAATTACGGTCCTCGATCACCATAAACTTTTTATTCAAAGTATTTCTACAAATTATTATGCAATAGCAGCTTGGTAATTAGAATACTTTTCCCGGGTTTTTCTAAACCCGGGTTTTTTATTTTTTAAGACTTCTTAACTGGCTGGTAGCACAAATATTTTCCAAAACAAAAGCCTGCACTTTTTATGGTACAGGCTTTTTATTGTAATACAAATAGCAGCTATAATTTATTCATCACCCGTTTTTTCTTCCTCTGTTGAGGCCGGGGTTTCACCCTCCGCAGATTGTGTAGTATCGGTTATTCCGGTAACTTCCTGCCCCTCTACCACTTCAATCTCTTCTTCTTTTTCATCCAATTTTGTAATGGCCGCAATCTCATCACCATCGTCTACCCTTATCAATTTTACACCCTGGGTTGCCCGGCCCTGTTCACTTACACTGGCAACACTCATACGAATTGTAACGCCGCTTACGCAGGTTATCATCAGGTCTTCCTTTTCTGTAACATCCAGTAAACCCACCAGGGAACCGGTTTTTTCAGTCACGTTGATTGTTTTAACGCCCTTGCCGCCACGGTTGGTAACCCGGTAATTTGCTTCGCCTGTTTCAGGATCGTTTAAAAAAGTACGTTTGCCATACCCTTTTTCACTCACCACCAATATCGTTCTGCTCTTGTCTTCCCTGTTTACACAAACCATTCCTACTACCGCATCTTTTTCGTCGTCTACCTCTATGCCTGCAACGCCAATACCACCACGACCCGTTGAGCGTACCTTTTCTTCCGGAAAGCGAATGGCACGGCCACTCTTAACGGCCATCATAATTTCGCAATTACCATCGGTTAGTCTTGCCTCCAGCAACTGATCGCCTTCTAAAATATTAATGGCATTAATACCATTCTGGCGTGGACGGCTAAAATCTTCCAGGTCTGTTTTTTTAATGATGCCTTTCTTAGTGCACAACACAATGTAATGGTTGTTCACATAATCCTTATCA
>JBGSIG010000793.1:0-1637 GCA_041742655.1 Ferruginibacter sp.
TAGGCTATCAGCCGTAGTGCTACTGACGTAACCCCAGTTAGGATCAAACTGTGCTTTTACAAATAGTGGCAGTAATGTTATCGTGAATATTATTATAAATAGTTTCATTATTTATGTTGGTATTTGAATTATAAAATTTGTTCCCTTCCCTTCCTGTGTTTCCAACTTTAATTCTCCCCCATGTGCTTTTACAATATCATAAGCTAAGCTTAAACCTAAACCAGTTCCCTGCCCGGTTGGTTTTGTTGTAAAA
This sequence comes from Ferruginibacter sp., assembly GCA_041742655.1. Lineage (GTDB taxonomy): Bacteria > Bacteroidota > Bacteroidia > Chitinophagales > Chitinophagaceae > Ferruginibacter. Next base: position 254 of record JBGSIG010000793.1, read on the forward strand.
AAGGGTTGAAATATTTTTTCCCTGATGGCATCTGGAATACCGCTGCCATTGTCACTCACCGAAACCTCAACCTGGTTTTGAATTTTCTTTGTGCCTACTGTAACCGTGGGCTCATAGGCGTCCACTCCGGACTTTTTCTTTTCATCCACAGCATAAAATGCATTGGTAATTAGATTTACAATGACTCTCCCTATATCCTGCGGAATAATGTTGATATTGCCAATGCTATCATCAAAATCTGTTCTTAATGTTACGTTGAAAGATTTGTCTTTTGCACGAAGACCATGATAAGCTAATCGTAGATATTCATCAGCCAATGCATTGATATTGGTAGGTTCTTTGGTGCCACTACTACTGCGACTGTGCTGCAACATGCCTTTTACAATGGCATCGGCTTTTTTACCATGATAGTTAATCTTTTCCAGGTTTTGCCTTATGTCATTTGCAATTGCTTTGGCTTCTTCAATATCTCCTTTATTAAATACATCATTCATCTCAACAATCAATTCATTGCTCACTTCACTAAAATTATTAACGAAGTTTAGCGGGTTTTGTATTTCATGTGCAATGCCTGCGGTGAGTTCTCCTAACGATGCCATTTTTTCAGATTGGATCAACTGCGCCTGGGTGGATTTTAAATTAGTAAGGGTGGTTTTTAATACTTTGTTTGCTTTTTGTTTTTGTCGATTGTTGTGATACAGAATTAAACCAATGGCAAGAAACACCACCAAACCTGCCAGCATTGCATAAGTCCTGTTTTTCGTTTGTGTTTGAATTTTTTCTTCCTCCAATTTTTGTAGCCGTATTTGTTCCTCAAAACCAATATTCTGATAGGCAAGCAGGTTTTTCTTTTCTACGTTATGCAGGCTGTCATTTAGTGCCGAGTACAATTGCAGATATTTTAAAGTGCTGTCGCTGTTTCTTTGATTGAAATATACATATGAAAGCAACCCGTAAGCGCTTGCCATATACCGGGGTTGACCGACATCTTTAGCGGTTTCCTGGGCTTTTCGGGCATACAAAAGACTGGAGTCTGGTTTATTTAGAATTACATACAAAGAACTTAATAAGGCATAACTCTCCTCAAGGCCGGAAATATTATTGTGCTCTGTATTGGCTTTAACTGCTTTCAGGGCTGCATCCATGCCCTGGTTAAAATTTCCTTTTGCACGGTAAATGCCTCCCACGATGGTTAAAGTAAGGCCCTGGTATTTTCTTCCTTCAAATGACAATTTTGAAAAAAAATCCAATGCACTTTGTGCAAAAATGAGGGCTGAATCTAATTTATTAAGACCTAAATAAACATTTCCCAGGTTCATATTTGCTAATGCAAGCAACACAGTGTCCTGCACAGATTCAGCAAGGCTTATTGCAGTAAAGTAAT
>JBGSIG010000794.1:0-2455 GCA_041742655.1 Ferruginibacter sp.
CCCGATGCCCTTAACTCTTTTGCCGTAACTTTTGTAACCGCTTTTGCCAAATCCATATTCCTGGTGGCAGCCATTGCAAGGTTTTGTGGAAACAGGGTTGATTCCAAAGTATAGGTTTGTCCATGTATTGCGTCGAGGCCATAAATTACCGGGATTTTTAAACGCGTATTTTTCGTTTCATCCTGTATTTGCGTTATTACAGTATGCCAGGTATCAACACTTAAGGCATGGGCCGTAGTATTTAAAATAGAACCCACTTTATATTCAACCACCGCTTTCTTCAACATTGCCGGATCTAATTCACCAGTTTGATTACCCCAGCCATCTTTAGCAATAATGGCCAAAGTAATTTGTGTCATTTGGCCTACCTTTTCTTCAAGGCTCATTTTAGCCAACAGTTCACTGGCTGTTTTTTCTACAGCAGAAATGGTTTTCTTTTGTGCTTGTGCGGTTACGAGAAAGGCAGCGGCTAAAATTAATAATAAAGAGTGCTTCATGTTTTTTGTGGTATTTTTTTTGAATGAGTATTGTGTGATGGAATGGCAGTGCAGAAATGCAAATCAGCAATCAATTTACTATTTATTATCTAAACCTCGTTTGCAACCTTTAAATAAGAAGTAGTTCGTTTAATAATTTCTATACAGGCCCTGCTGTTATGATAGGGACATTTCCATATCCCGACTTTATCCTGGCCCTTCATAATGGTACCATCGTTGTTTCTGCCCCAAAACCATTCGCCATAAACTTTATCTTTAATAAATGTATTGGCATATTGCCATGACCGTCCTGATTTTTGCAGGTATGCTTCATTGTTAGTCAATTGCCACTGATTAAAAAAACCTACCATCGCTTCTGCCTGTACCCAGTTATGCTTTTGTTTTATGTGGTGATTTTTAGCAGGCTCGTATTCGTACCACATGCCGCCATCTTCATCTAACCCTTCTGCTGCAGCGGTGGCTATTTTAATAGATAGTTTTTTTACACTTGTTATTAGCGCAGCATCGTTTATAGCTTCTGCAGCTTCCAGCAATAACCATGCGGCCTCAATATCGTGCCCGTAAGAAATGATATCCGATTTTCTATTCCATTGCTCATCAAAAAATAATACAAGGTGACCAGTTTCTGCATCCACAATATGCTCCGTAAAATTTTGGATGAGGCTTTTAATTTGCGCTTTTAATTTTTCATCAGGCCAAACCTGGTACAATGTAGTGTACGCCTCCAATACATGCAGGTGCGTATTCATTGTCTTTTTTTCATTGGCGTCTTTGTCACTCAGGCGAAGGTCGTCCATCGGTTGCCAATCACGTGTAAATGCTTCAAGGTAGCCGGTATTTTTTATGTCAAAACTATGTTCTTCAATTGTACGGTATAGTTCGATTGCTGCATTTTTTGCAGCTTCATTATCGCTTATTTTATAGCAGGCACTGCAGGCATATATGGTAAATGCCAATGCATAAATTTGTTTTTTGGTATCGAGCGGTTCGCCTTTTTCATCAACCGTCCAGTATACGCCACCATATTTTTTATCAATAAAATTGGCAGTTAAATAATTAAATGCAGTTTTTGCAAACAGAAGATGTTCGGGATTATGTGTTTGTGCGTAGCCAGCCGAAAATGCCCACAAAATCCGGGCGTTTAATACTGCGCCTCTGGGAGCGTCGGGAAAGCGATTATTATTCTCGTCAATTCGACCAATAAAACCACCGTTAACAGCATCAGGCGTATTATTTATCCAGTAGTCAAGTATTTCACCAAGTTCAATCTTTACCTCATTGTGATAGTTGGTTAAAAATTTTGCCTGTTCCTGAGTTATTTCCGCCCCAGTGTAATTTATCATAACAATAAAGTAGAATTTGATGGGCGCATTTAAAATTGACGCGGTTAAAAGTGGTTGGTGAGGACACCAACCACGGCTCAGCCTCGGCCGGTGTCCCCACCGGCCGAAATCCGGAGCGACATCCGATAGTTATCGGATTTGGAATGCACCCAACATAATTGGTTATTTATTTAAATTTCTGCTACGCAGATGTTTGCAATTTATATTCTTCAATATAATTTTCATTCTGCTGAAGTATATTAAAAATAGTTTGTACAGATGCAGCAGAATTAAACCCATCCTCCGGTGTATTGATGACATAATCTGTCAACTGATCAATGGTGCTGGTGGCCACATGCATCCTTGTATCTGACGATGCATAATAAATAAATACTTTTCCATCTTCATCTGCTATCCATCCATTACAAAACGCAACGTTTGAAACATCACCTACTCTTTCATCTCCTTCTGGTGCCAAAAAATAACCGGCGGGCTTATGTATTATCCGGGTAATATCAACCAGGTCGGTCATAAATAAATACAAAGTGTACCTAAGGCCCGCTGCTGTGTTCCTTACGCCGTGTGCCATGTGCAGCCAACCAAGTTTTGTTTTTAAAGGCGCAGGCCCTAACCCGT
>JBGSIG010000795.1:0-2733 GCA_041742655.1 Ferruginibacter sp.
GGGTCAATCACTATGGTCTTCCAATTTAATTACAAATGCTGTCAACAATATAATTACTGTCATGGATGAATTAAAGCTAAAACGGCTAATTTTTCTTTCCGGATTTGGAGCTGGTGAAACTTTTGTGCAGGCCAACCTATTGCAGAAAATTATTTTTAACACATTCCTTAAAAGTATTTATTCAGATAAAGCACGGGCAGAAAAGAAAATACGGGCCAGCAGTCTAGACTGGACACTGGTGTACCCTGTTAAACTTCTTAATACGCCGTCCACTGGTAATTATCAATCAGCCGAAAAACTAACTATGAAAGGGATGCCAGAGATTTCACGGGCTGATGTTGCAAATTTTATGCTCCTGGAGTTGAAAAATAATTCATTCATAAAAAAAGGAGTAGTGTTGAAATAAATATTGAAATATTAGAGCATACATCTCGCCGTTATTGGTGATTGTCAATATTGCTTTTGTCCTCAACATAAACAGCAACAACTGCGGTAACTTAATTAATGAACATAAAATTTAATCCTGATATGAATATTGAACAAATTCGATCACTATTTCCAATCACAAAACAAGCTGTTTATTTAAATAGTGCCTCTCAGTGTCCGCTGAATACTTTGGTAAAGGACAGGCTTCGAACTTATTTAAAATCAGAATTAAACCTTGTTGGTAAAAAAGAATTTGATCGTGATAATATACGTGTGCTTCTATCAACGATATTGGGTGGTTTGCCAGAAGAATATGCTTTAACAACAAGTACAGGTATTGGCATAGGGATGGCAGCGCAGGGTTTGCATTTTAACAAAGGAGATAATATTATACTTCCTGAACGGGAGTTTTGGAACAACAGTTTTCCCTGGTTAAGTCTTGAAACAAAAGGGGTTGAGATTAGGTTTGTGAAATTAAATGAGGATAATAGTTTTGATCCTGAAGCCATCGAAAAATTGATTGATAATAAAACACGGGTTGTAGCAATTTCCGCTGTAAGATTTAACAGTGGCTTTAGACCAAACCTTGCAGCCATTGGTAAAATTGCTCGTAGTAAAGGGGCGCTATTTATAGTTGACGCTGCACAGGGTGCTGGTATGGTTCCAATTAATGTTGAAAAAGATGAGATTGATATAATGGCTGGCTGTGGTTTTAAATGGCTGCTTGGAATGCATGGAATTGGGTTTTTATACGTAAGCAAGAGCGTTGTAAAAATGATTACCCCAACATTGCCAGGTATGTATGCAGCAGGAACAGTTTATGACGACCTTACTTATTACGATGATTCCAGGAAATTTGAAACAGGTTCAATTGCATACTCACTTTTTGATGCCTGGTCTGCAGGACTCCAATTAATTATTGATATTGGAGTAGAAAATATTTTTGAGAAAGCACTAGAAAATACAGATCTTATAATTGATGGACTCCGGAAAAAAGGATATCAAATAATAACGCCAATTAAAAAACGGGAAGAGAGAACAGCCATCGTTCATTTTAATGCCGGTTCATTGGAAGTTACTAAAACACTTTTCCAAAAACTTAGTGATAAGAAAGTGCTGGTAACTTTACAGAACGAGAATATCAGGGTTAGCCCCAATTTTTTCAATACAAAGGACGAAATCAGCATATTCTTAAATCTGATTTAAGTTATTAAAATTCTCTACCTCTTGCCGCTGTTGGTGATGTCATTCTGAAATTAATACAATCGGCTATTTTGGTGTGCGGTTATTTTGTGTCGTGGTGTAACCAACAACAAATTTTCGAAGTTTTCAAAAAATCGAAAGTTTGAGCATCCCCGTAAGAGCTTGTACCGTGCGCAGAGATAACATCTTTTTAGAATACTATACAGCATTGAATGATTTTCAGAAGATACCATCTCTTATGGAGGGACTGAAAAATTCGCAAGTATTAAAATTCATCCTGTGAATCCCAACGCAGCAAAGAGCCACCTCCTGCATACGCTCATTCAAGTATTCCCTGGCGCTAAAGCTAAAACACAATGATACGTTTTCCACTTACAAATCTGCAACATTGCCGGGGTGCACATATTCGCTGCAGTGTATGTTCAATGTCAGGGTTTCGATAATGTGTAAGTTGAAAAATACTCAAGCGAAAACTTCCGAGACAGAAATTATATCAAAAACCCATGCCCAGTGATTAGGGCTTTATTGAAAATAATCAATAAAAACGGAGTGTTACAAATGTTACCATACAATGGCTCCAGTGGAGATAGTTTTGCCATCTCAACTATGGAGTATGATATATAAAAGTAATTGGTCGCATACGTTAAGAAAATTCGTTTTCTCTTTTTTTTTAGTATTCGTAACGTTCTTTGTAAAAGCACAAGACACAGCAAAAGATTTATTGCTGGATGACGCCATTAAAATTGCTAAGGAACAAAATATGCAAATTGGCCTTGCAGAACAAGACGAAAAAATAGCGCAGGCACAATATAAACAAACCGAATCTATCTGGTTGCCACAGGTTAATTTTTCGTATAGTGGATTTGTCAGTAACCAGCCACTGTATGCTTTTGGATATAAAATGCAACAGCGGGTGCTTAAAGCAGATGATTTTAACCCCGCTGTACTGAACTATCCCGGGGCAACTACAAATGTAATGACACAATTGAGTTTGCAACAGCCTATATACAATGGAGATTTAAATTATATGCGAAAGGCTGCAGCTAAACAAACGGAAGTATATTCCTATCAAACCCAACGAACACAGGAAGCAATAGAAATGCA
>JBGSIG010000796.1:0-2378 GCA_041742655.1 Ferruginibacter sp.
GATGGGGAAATAGTAAATTTGTCATGGATCTAAATACTAACGTTGCCCCACTTTGAACATATTTTATGCCATCGTGGGGCTTTTCTAATATTTATTTATCACCAAATATAGACTCAGTGTGCATTACGTATTTTCAGGATAACCCTATATATCAAATTTATAAAACCACGCAAACAAAAAAACGCCCAACTTATACTAAATAAAAAATTTGGCAGGGATACTTTTTAATCTGAATTTCAGGAACACATTTTGTAGAGTTTGTTTTCTCTTTTTCATCCAAACTGCCGTTCAAACGTAATTCTGAATAGATCACGGCCCACTTTTTACACATTACCAAGAAAAAAATTCTGATTAATTTTTGTTATTAGAATTAATGCCGTATAAATTTTTTTGTGAGGACATCTCTCCAGTATAGCCATTTTAATTTCCAAACATAGTGCCTGGCTTTTAAATCTGAAGTATAATTACTTACCTTTAATATAGGCGATAAAATATCATCAAGACTTACCATAATCTCTGCGTCTGACCACAGCTCTCCAAATTCATTTAGCATAATAGCAAACACTGTTTGTTCGCTAAAATTTCCCGACTTTTTAGACTGTATATCTACCGCCTCAGAAATAGTTTTGGACAAATCAAACATATTGCCCTTAATAAGAATCACTCCGCAATTTACGGGAGGTAAATCATATAAATAAAAAGCATTCATTTGCCCGATAAGTTCATGATCATAATTATAGGAATTGTCTTTAGATATTTTTAAAATATTTTCCTTTTTAAAATCTTGCTGAGATATTATATTTGAATACCATAAAACATCTGAGTCGGCAAATAAGACTAAGGAAAATTCTGAATATTTCAAAATTGCGGCCATTTTTTTACCCCAAATTTGTTTGCATGCCCAGGTATATAAATTCGCCCTTTTCAGCTCTGTGTGGTATTTGGCGCTTTGTTCCCAATTTTCAAACACAAAAGATACCTTGAAATCTTTGAAATATTTTTCACCGCTTTTTAAATCCCATGTACCATCAGATATTATAACTACTTTATTGGGTAATGTATCGGAATTTTTTAAAAATGAATAAATAGAATTCCTTAACATAAAAAAGGAATCCTTACCGCAAATTGTCAAGTAGCAATAGTCACCAATTGGTTTGTTGAAATAATCATGCTTTAATGAAACCAAATTAGCTAAAATGCGCAGTATTTTTACTAAAAATTCGGTCCGAAACGATCCTCCTAGCCTTACCTGTTTTATCAATTCCTCTTGCGAATTCATTTGCTTGCTTCAAAAATTTTACTAAAAGAGCACATTATTAACATTGGTACAATATTTCACCAATTTTTAATTGATTCTTTTGTATTTTTCCTCAATCATTTGTCCTGAAACAGCTAATTCAAATGGAGAATAGGGCTAACTCAGCAGTTGAATTATAAAATAATGGTCTAAGATAATTTTAAATGCTATTTTTTTCATCTAAAGATAATGCCATTTTCCAGCATTAGTGAAACAGTATCGTAAAAGAAACTTATTATTATTAAGACTTCAATATTCTGCGTTTTTTTGCAATAACAGTTAAAAGACTGCTATTCTTTTTTGGAAAAATAGCAATTTTGCAGATAGTGAAAAATTTTAAAAAGCTATTTTTTAGTGTCTTATTTTTATACTTTAATTTCAAACTTTCCCGTACATCAATAGGTGATACACGTGTAAATACCATAGTTTCAAAGCCTTTGTCAGTTAATAATTTTGAAAGGCTATCAGGAGAAAAAATAACGAGATGTCTTGGCATTTCCACCGCCCTCCAATCGCTTTTGTAATTTTTTGCGTAGTCGCATTCATAGCTCGGGGTTTCAATTACCAATTGTCCCCCCGTGTCAAGTGAATCGTATATTGCTGCAAAAATATCTTCATTAAAAATTTCCTGAACTGATAAATGTTCTGCAACCTGGAACATAGTAATTAAATCAAATTTCAATTCTTTTTGACCGGAATAAAGGAATTCTTTGTCAAGTATTGTATGCCCTTTCGAAATTGCAATAGATTTGGCCTGATCGCTTGGTTCAAGTCCATAAGTTCTTTTATTGTGTTTTTTCATTATACCTAAAAACGACCCTTTACCACAGCCTATATCCAATACGTTTTTTGATTTTAATATGACTTCGTAAAAAGGATACAATTTTTTTCTAATGAAGGGCGAAAGTAGTTTACTTGAAAGGCTATTTTTCAAAAAAAAATCCAGTATTCTGAGCGATCTGGGTAATTTCAAATTATCCGTATGAGCATAGTAAGAACTCTCATAAAATGCGTTTGTTTCTTCAGGCTTCCAAAATGGATATTGAAATAAGATATTACAGCTTTTGCATTCATAAACAGT
>JBGSIG010000797.1:0-3803 GCA_041742655.1 Ferruginibacter sp.
TGGAAACTTTACACCTGCAATCCCTCCTTTGTCTTTTGGTGTGTTAAGCCATGCCAGGTGTGTTTCTACTGTGTCTGTAGAACATCCGATTACTACAGTATCCCTTTGTTCAAATTCAACCAGTTTTTGCTGAAAGGCGTGAATTTCTGTGGTGCATACAGATGAAAAATCTTTGGGATAAAAGAACAGGATAATATTCTTTTTGCCATTGTATTGGGAAAGGTTAAAGTTTTCTTCAATCTCCTTTCCATTGATTACTACAAAGTCCGAAAAATACGGCGCTCTTTTTCCTACTAATGACATATTATATAAGTTTAATGAATTAATGAATTTGCTTAAAATTAATTGCTCATTGTATTTTTTATATCCCAGTAGCAATAGTGAGATCACCAAATTCAACACCTTTTATGCTCTATTTTTTTGTACTGCCCGGAAACAAATTTTAAAATATTGGTCTTTTAAAAAAACACCAGGTCCAAAATGATGTTTGAACCTGATGTTTTAGAAGCACCGATGTAATCTATACCCTGGATGTTCGCAGACCAGGTAAACTTTTACTCTGCAGACTTTTACAACAAAAAATTAATTACAAAATTATTTTGGCAATAATACTGCATCAATCACATGGATAACACCATTAGAAGCTTCAAGGTCTGCCGCTATTACAGTTGCTTTACCACCTTTTTCATCCGTTAACACTACTTTGCCATTTACAACATAAGCAGTTAATTTTCCTCCTTGCACTGTTGTTACAACTGCTTTGCCACCTCCGCTTTCAATAGCTGCTAAAACCGCTTTTGCATCCAGCTTGCCGGCAACTACATGATAGGTTAATATACCAACAAGTGCAGCTTTGTTTTCCGGCTTCAATAGGTATTCAACAGTGCCAGCGGGTAGTTTTGCAAATGCATCATTGGTTGGAGCGAATACGGTAAACGGGCCTTTACTTTGCAAAGTAGCTACCAGGTCAGCGGCTTTAACAGCGGCTAACAATGTAGTGTGATCTTTGGAACCCACGACTACATCTACAATGGTTTTATTTGATTGTGCCATTACATTAATGGACATTAATAGTGCTGCAGCAAATACTGCGATTTTTTTAATTGATTTCATAATTGTTTTTTAATTTTTAAAATTTGAAAAGAAAAGTATTTGATAAGTAGTTTGTAATATGTTTTTACATGCAAATGAATAAGGATGAGTAAGACGATGTTGAAAATGTTAGAGAATTATTTACTGGTTAAACTTTGATAAAAAGCAACACAGCGAATATGTAGTTTTCATTTCTTCTTCATTTCTTCCTCCACTTTCAAATCTTCAATTACAGTTTTTACTGCATTCATAAATCTCATTTTTTTATCAGCATCAATCCTGTCGTCTGAAAAAAGTTTGCCGATGAAACGCATCAAGTCTGCCCTTGGACCGCCTTCTTCTTTCTCAATAAAGTCTGCGGCGCTCATAGCGTTAAACTCTCTTACTGTAGCAATGATGAATACAATAAAAAGTACAATAATTACACAGGTTAAAACGATGATATCCGTGTTGTTTTCCATAATAGTGTATTAATGCTTTTTCATATTAAAAAAGATGAGTAATCCCAGGATGGTTGGCGGCCACAGCCCAATGAAGATGGCCCGGTGTGGGTCATTCAGTATCACATAATAATATTCTGATACAAAAATCAGGATGATTACCATTGCTACGATTAGTAATTCTGATGCCTTAAATTTTTTAAACATTGATAGAGTTTTATTTGAAAAGAATTTTCCGGTAATATTTAATTTTCTATATGCTGATATACAAAAACATACAGCCTGTTACTTTTATAATTATTATCGTACGCCGCATTTTTAAAACCAAATTTTAAAGTTGTGATAAGTGCAATCCAATTTGCATCACACCTATCACTTTTAGTTTAGCATAGGAGGGAAATGTCGTCATATTGTATTGAGCCTGTATTTAAATCATCATCCCTAAACCAATTTGATAGCATCACCAATAGCATACTCCATATCAATAGAAGCCGTTCAAAAACTTCGAAGCCTGATGTTGGTTAAAAAAAATAAAAGCCATCCTGGAACAATGAAATGCCACATTTTATTTGTTTAATGGTTTTGTAAATAACTTAAACAAAAAAATTATTTAATAGTTTAGAAATTTGAAATAATATTGAAAATTTATTTTTTTTGAAGGGATCTTTTACTAAACTGTTTCTTTGTATAAGGTTATCGTTCAAAACAGTTGTTATATCTAAACAAAAAACTGAAAGAGCTTTGAACAATTCATTTTAATGATTGAGCCGAATTTCTCTTCTGCAGGAAATTGAAAAATCTCGGAAGAAAGGTTCGACAGAAGAAGGTAAGTTCCGGGGCGCAGATTTTCTTCAAAAGCTCTTAATATTTTTACCAAAATGAATAAATAGTTGCATCTGGGTATGTTGAGAAACATCCCTTCAATCCTGTTTTTTCTCCCGGGATAGTAGGTGACAGCCATATTTGTAAAATTTCTTGTATTGCTGTAGTGAATGCAATCACTGGCTCAACACTACAATAACCTGCTGATAGGAAGTTGGGGAAATTAACTGTAACTTATCTGTAAGCTCACAAACGAATTCAAAATCATATTACCGCTTACTTATTTTACTGTGACTGATTGTATTGTGACGGTTGCATTTAAACCTTTGCACTTTATCAGATCTTAATGCTTCGTGTTTGGTGCTACGGCCCTTTGTCCTTTTTCTCCAAAGTTTAAAACTGCCTGCTTTCATTTCGCTCCGCATCAGTTTTATAACTTGCTGCTGTTATAAGCCAAACTGCATTTCAATGGCTTCAAAACTTGTCCGGTCTTCCCAGGCCATTTCTACAATGCGGTCAATGCCTGCCACACTTAAATTATCTGCTTTTGTCATTATCTGTTGATTATTTGTTTTTATTCATCCTGCATTTATCACTGCAATATTTTACCTCAGCCCAAACTCTTTTCCATTTTTTTCTCCAGGTAAATACCCTGCCGCAAACAATGCAAACTTTCACCACCAGGTTTTCTTTCTTTACAGTTTTCATGTTAAATGCGGATGTTTTTTTTCTATCAATCAATCCAATCTCAGCAAATCTGCTTTGCCCGGATTTTATTTTATTGCATAATTACTTTGCAACAAATAATTTTAATAAACTTCAGGTGAGTACGATGCAGCATAATTGCTGTTAACTAGATTTATTTTGACTAAGGAAAAGCTCAATACACCTGCCAAGTTTTTACATGCAGGATGTTGTTTAAAAAGCCATTGAGCAAAAAGCAACCTGATTGAGTTCACCTGGCAATAAAACAATTTTAAGTATTGAATGTTTAAAGTTCATAAATTATTAGAATGGTTTCTTTCAGCAATAATGAAATAGCATCATGGGAACGTTTTTACCGGGCTAATTTCATCAATAGCCTAACGGGCTTTAAATCTGTCAACCTTATTGGTACTGTAAATGAAAAGGGACAAACTAATCTCGGCATTTTCAGCAGTATAGTGCATATCGGTTCCAATCCGCCATTGGTTGGCTATATCAACCGGCCTGTAAAAGCCGCCCCACATACGCTTGCCAATATTCAGGCAACTGGTGTGTACACCATCAATCATATCCAACCTTCTTTTGTGCAGCCTGCGCATCAAACAAGTGCAAAGTACGAAGCCAGGATAAGTGAGTTTGTGGAAGTGGGATTGACACCGGAGTTTAAGGAAAATATTGCTGCGCCTTTTGTAAAAGAAAGCAGCATAAAATATGCATTATCGCTACAACAAATTATCCCTATTG
>JBGSIG010000798.1:0-2199 GCA_041742655.1 Ferruginibacter sp.
AACCAGGTTCAGCTATTTAGTTATATCCCTTTTATGGCAAAATTTGGCGGGGCTACCGGAAATTTTAATGCTCACCATGTTGCCTACCCTAAATACGACTGGGTGAAATTTGCCAATGAATTCGCTGAAACTAAGTTAGGACTGGAACGCCAGCAATACACCACACAGATAGAACATTACGATACCCTGGCCACACATTTTGACGCCATTAAACGCATCAACACAATTTGTATTGACTTTTGCAGGGATATATGGACCTATGTAAGCACAGATTATTTTAAGCAAAAAACAAAAAAAGGCGAAATAGGCAGCAGTGCTATGCCACATAAAGTAAACCCGATTGATTTTGAAAATGCGGAAGGTAACCTTGGTATTGCCAATGCCCTGCTGGAACACCTTTCAGCCAAACTTCCGGTGTCAAGATTACAAAGAGATTTAACAGATTCAACGGTATTAAGGAATATAGGTGTGCCGGTTGCACACACCATTTTGGCTATAAAATCAATAGAGAAAGGGCTGGATAAACTGGTACTAAATGAAGCTAAATTGAAATCCGATCTTGATAACAACTGGGCCGTGGTGGCTGAAGCGATACAAACAATTTTGCGCAGGGAAAATTATCCGCAACCATATGAGGCACTGAAAGAACTAACAAGGGGGAAGACTGCGATTGACAAAAAAGCCATTCATCAATTCATCAATAAATTAAAAATTTCTACCCTATTAAAAAGTGAATTAAAAAAGATTTCTCCATACAATTACACGGGTATTTAAAATAATTAAGGTATTTTTAATTTACCTTAATATCTCTGATACTTCTTATGAAGAAATTTTTAATTTGTTTGATAGCATTCAATGTTTGCCTATCTGATTCAAATGCTCAAACTTGTAATAATTGGCTATATACTCCTTCTGTAAGTTCTGCAATAAATATTGGCGATCTGGATATTACCGGTAATAAGGTTACGGTTGAGGCCATAATTAACAGAACGCAACCTTATTTACCTGGCGTTGGTGATAATACAGAAGGTGATGTTGTTTCCAAACACATAGACGCTACCAATATCAATTATTTATTAAGACCCAATCACGCATGGATTACAACAACAGACGGGTTTTTCGGAACGCCTGATATTTGTGATCTTGAATTAAATAGAACGTACCATATAGCAATGGTATATGATGGAAGTACTTTGAAATTCTATAGAAATGGATTCTTAATGAGCCAGGTAAATGCAACGGGAAATTTATTTCAAAATGATTTTAATACCCGGATTGGGCATTATGAGTTTGCATTGTGGGCTACTCAATTTTTAGGCTATATAAATGAAGTAAGAATTTGGAATACGGCTAGAACCCAGGCTGAGTTGAAAACCTATATGAATACCTCACTTCCTAGCCCGACAACACAAGCAGGATTGCTTGGCTATTATACATTTGACAATTTACTAAACAAACAGGGTAACCCAGCTTATAACGGAACACCTGGCGGCAGCGCTTCTATCAATCAAGCAAACCCCAACTGCACTTTGATTGCAGATTCCTGCAACACAGTGCCGGTTAACAATTGTAATTTTGATTTTTCCTACAAACAGGATATCTGTAACCCGCTTTCGGTGCAATTCTTTAATAGTGGAGATTCTCCCTTAAATCCAGCTTGGCTATTTGGCGATGGTGCTACTATTTCTGGTAATGCAAACCCTATTCATGTTTATAGTTCGGCAGGAAATTATCAGGTGAAATACGCGGTTCAAAATGCGGGCTGCACTGATACTATCAGTAAAACTATTTCTGTAAATATCATAAAACAAAACATAATACTTACAGCCGATACCACCATCTGTTTTGGTACGGCCAAACAATTAATTACTGCACCATCACTCGGATTTTGCTGGACACCCACCACCTATTTGGATAATCCGAATTCTGCAAATCCAATTACTACAACGCCTGTTCCTATTACTTATTTTTTTACAGCCGAAATACCAGGCAATAACCTTATCATCAACGGTGATTTTAGTGCCGGTAATACCGGCTTTACTTCCCAATATAATTTTGCAAACCCCAATGCAACAGAGGGGCAATATTTTGTTGGCACCAATCCACAGGGTTGGAACGGAGCATTCAGCAATTGCCTGGACCATACAACTGGCAATGGTAATATGATGATGGTAAATGGTTCCCCGGCCACCAACGTAG
>JBGSIG010000799.1:0-2796 GCA_041742655.1 Ferruginibacter sp.
CTGAGAAATCTAATCCATTTGCACTGCGTTCCACATCATAAAATAGGGTGTTTATTTCGTCCGTAACTGTCCAGTTGAGATCAATATTTTTACCCGTCTTTTTTCCGGCAAAGCTTAATAGTTTAACCGGTAAAACTGTGGTAATATTCATAGATATCCTGTTTTGCCCGCTATTTTCAAAATACTCCAATACCAAATTATAGGTACCATTCAATGTGGCAGAGTAGGATGAGGCATTGTAACTTTGTGCAACCCAATGGTCAATCACCCATGTGCTTCCGCCGTCAAGGCTAAGCCTGTATCCGTCGTCACCACCAACTATAAAAGTATAGTTACCGTTTGCAAACGTTTTCTGCAGGCGGTAACGTGCGCTAAAAGTTTCTGTTCTTACTCCACAGGCACTGGTATTGTAGGTAACATCATCGCCACCAAAATTTTCATCAAAATTGGGGTTCACTGCCGAACCTTCTGTAACGGTTCCATTGTATAAATTGAAATTGGTGCCATCGTAAATATATCCATGCCACACATTACCGGTTCCATATATCGTTTGATCTTCGCTACCCATACATATAGTTTGCACATCAAAGGAAACCCTGTTACCTCCCCCATTTTCGTAATACTCCAGTACCATATCATAGTTGCCGCTTAAAGCAACCGTGTAGGCTGAGGTAGTATATCCATGATCGTTCCAGTTATTGATGACCCATGTGGAGCCGCCATCTAAACTAAGCCGGTAACCGTCATCGCCACCAACAGTAAAAAGATAATTTGACGCTGCGAAATTTTTGGTTAGTTTAAACCTTGCTCTAAAAGTTTCTGTGTAAACAGCACAGCCATTTGTAACATAATTTGCCGTGCTACCGCCGAAACTTTCATCAAAATTTGGATTCCCGGCACTGCCTTCGTTTACATAGCCCATGTAAGCTGTTGAATTAAAATTAAGGCTGTCGTACAAATACCCAATCCAGGTATTTCCGGTACCATAGGTAACCTCGTCGCCCTGGGCGCTGGGGCAAACCTGCGCTGAGGCTGAAGAAGAAAAAAATAAAGTGAATGCAGTAAGGATTGAAAATAATTTCATTTTGTTAGGTATTGGGGTAGTAATAAAACTTTTATATAAATACAACTTTTTGTTTTCTTTGTATCGTAAAATTGCAACTAATAACCCTACCTATTATAATTTTTCGTTTAATGAACGAATTATTTCGACGAGCAATTAAAAATCATCGTTTTGAAAAGACGGTGGGAGCAGTTATTGGCGCTGATTATTTTCATTTCGCTTTCTTCGCCACTGTAAAGTATATAAAACATGCCATTAAACATTCTATTTTACCATACCTCTAATACCGGGCAAGTTGTTTTTGTATAAATAAAATATAGCCTTAGTTTTAGCTTGAAGTATTTGAGAATTTATCTCTATCGAAAATTCTTTTCTTTACTATCGTCAAACAATAAACCAAATGAAAAAATTAATTACCCTTGTATCAGCCTTGTGTATCGTTATTGTAAGCTGTAGCCAAGATAATGCATTAGAACTTGACAGTATAGTGAGCAGTTATGCAAAGTTGTATAAATTCAATGGCTCTGTTCTTGTTGCAAAGGATGGTAAAATTCTGCTGGACAAAGGATATGGTTTTCGCAATGCTGCCGGTAAAGTACCAAACGACGAAAATACAATTTACCAGTTAGGCTCCATTACCAAACAATTCACTACAGCTATCATTTTAAAATTACAGGCAGAAAAGAAACTGAGTGTGCAGGATAAACTTAGTAAGTATTTTCCCGCTTATCCAAAAGGCGACAGTATCACCATAGAGCACTTAATATTGCATGTATCGGGCATTTACAATTATACAAAAGACGGCAACTTTATGTTGGCCGAAATTACTAAACCTGCCAGCCGCGAAAAAATTATGGCTTTGTTCCAGGACAAACCACTTGATTTTTCACCTGGCACAGGTTGGAGTTATTCCAATAGCGGTTACTCTTTATTAGGATACATTATTGAAATAGTTACAAAACAACCGTACGAACAGGTTGTGCGGAAGTATATTTTTGAACCCTTAAAAATGACTCATAGCGGTTTTGATTTTACACATTTAAAAAGCAAAGAAAAAGCCATCGGATATTTCAAAGTGAATAACACAACTGCCTCCATTGCGCCGATAGTGGATTCATCAATTTCGTTTTCTGCGGGCGCAATTTATTCTACGGTTGGCGACCTGTATTTATGGCACAAAGGCCTTGAGGAAAATATTATATTAACTAAAGCAGAGCAGGAAAAAGCGTACACGCCGGAAAAAAATAAATACGGCTATGGTTGGTCAATTGATAGTGTGGAAGGTAAAAGAAGAGTAGGGCACGGCGGCGGTATACATGGATTTATTACCAATATAGCCCGTGTGCCTGAAGATGATATTTGTATTGTACTGCTTAGTAATGGATCTGACGAAGCCCTGCAACAAATTACTGCTACTCTTTTTAATGCACTCTACAATAAACCATACAAATTGCCTAAGGAAAGAGCTGAGATAAAATTACCCGAAGAAATTTTGAAGCAGTACGTTGGTGAATATGAAATAAGGCCAGATCTGCATGTAGTAATGAGTATTAAAAATGGTAAATTATCAGCATTGCCTACGGGCCAACCTGAATCGCTATTGCATGCAGAAAAAGAAGATTTCTTTTTTGTAATGGAACAGGATATACAGGTGGCGTTTACCCGCAATGAACAAAAAGAAGTAACAGGTTTTATATTTCACCAGAACGGTGGAAAAATCACCTGCAAAAAAA
>JBGSIG010000800.1:0-4792 GCA_041742655.1 Ferruginibacter sp.
GGCGCAACACCTTTCTTTTCCAGAAACGATAAGTACTCGCCCAAAGTGTTCCAGCTAAAGTCATACTTTACAACTCCATCGCCTATATCTACAATTGCCTTTTCTGAGTTTTTTGTTAAAGGCCCCATCGACCAGCCTTCGCCAAAAACTTCCAGGGTCACCCCTTGACGACTATCGCTTTGCGATTTTCCATCTTCTATCAAAGATTCATTTGCCCAGCTCAGCATATTAATAAATCCGGGCGCTACGGCCAAACCGGTAGCATCTATTTCCTGCAATCCTTTGGCATTTTTCAAATCTCCTATAGCGGCGATGGTATCAGCATTGACGCCTATATCACCTACGTAAGAAGGTTGCCCTGAGCCATCCAAAATTTGTGCATTTTTAATGAGGATGTCATAGGTTGCTTGTTCGGAGCATCCACAAAACATGAAGACAACTATTAATAATTGAAGAAGTGATTTCATTTTTCTGTTTGTTTTTTTTATTAGAAAATAAAAGATGATCCTTTTACAAAGGATAGTTACTTGCTACTACCAATGTCGGTTTTTGCTATTTTATTGGATTGCCAGCTCCTATTTGTGGCACTTCTCCAGAGCCATTCCAAAGGACCAAATGTATACTTGCTGAACCACCATTTGCTAAAGAATATTTGCCCAGTAAAAAATAGCATACCAAGCCCAAGTGCCGCTGTCCCTGGTATATTTAGTAACAAGCCTAAGCCGTACCCGTAAAAGATGGCAATGCCAAATGCAGATTGTAAAACGTAAGTAGTGAGACCCATTTTACCTACTGGAATTAATTGTTTTATAAATCTTTGTGTAATGTTAGATTTATAAAGTAGCAGTAACAGGCAAATGTAAAGTAGTGGAATAAAAAGGTTTGATGCATCTTTAGCAATTGAAGCGAAATATCTAACGACTTCAGAATTGAGTGGTGTTGAGAAATAGAAATTAATTAAAACCAGCGGTATCCCTATAAGCGAGGTCACAAATATGCATTTGATTAGTGGAATTCTATTGATATTCTCATGCCATTTTTTTCTCCCAACCCAAAGACCTAAAAGAAACAAACCCGGAATCACCCATAATCTGCCACTAAATTTTAGATAGTTATATTTATTAATAAATCCGATGGTGCTATTTGAAACGAGGAGTTTTTTGTACTGGCCATCAATGATCAATTGATAGTAAATAGTGGCTTGTTGTACCGGATTTGGATTTATTGAAATTGATTGACTTACCCTGGCAGGTCGTTGAATTAATGCGATGGTGTCTATCAAAATAGTTGGGCCATTAAGTGCTAAGAATAACCCAACAACCAAAATTAACTTTGTAGGTAATTTTCTGAATGGAATTAAAGCCAAACCAAATACTGCATAAACAGTTAAAAAATCTCCCCGATAGTGGATATGGTGAATATACCCAATCAGGAAAAGCAAGACCAAACGCCACGCAAATTTTAGCGGACTTGAATCTTTCTTACCGTCTAATATCAAATAGAAACTCAGCCCAAAAAGCATGGAGAAAATTGCATAGAATTTGCCTACAAATAAGTTTTGAGTAATTGTTTGAGAAACTGTATCTATTGGAAATAAAATATTGAACCCAGCGTATTGAGGTGGTGTCAAACTTGCCAAATAACCTTCAAACATATGTGTGATTATGATGCCAAATAATGCAAACCCTCTTAAAGCATCTATCTCTTCAATTCTTTTCATTTATCTGGTTAAATTTTTGATTTGCATTTCGTTATTTAATCCGATGTCATTGTTCGTGAAGACATGAGCCATTTTTTTTATCGTTATATTTCGCTCTGCCATGGTTCGTGTCTTTCACGAACCATTTTAAATATTGTGTCTTTCGGTTCGTTAGACACGAACCGAGGCTTCGCTTTTTTAAAATTCAGTCCATCCCATCTTTTTCAAAGCTTTTGCTTTAAGTTGTATAATATTCACATCCATCGTTACCGGCGTTAGTGGTGCATCCTCTTTATTTCGTGGAAGATTTACAATACGGTCAACTACATCCATGCCTTTAATTACTTTTCCATAAACAGTGTATTTATTATCGAGCCTGGGTATTCCATTTTTATTTTGAACAATATAAAACTGGCACCGTGCCGATAGCATGCCGGGGTTATCATCACGCCCGGCAGCGAAGCTGCCATATTCGTTTTTAAGTTTGCTGTTAAACTCCGGTTGTAAAAGCATGGCGCTGTCTTTAAATCCTTCGGGTGTATCGGGGCAGCCTCCCTGTATTACAAAATTGGGTATTACCCGGTTAAATGTAAAGGAATCCCAATAACCGGCCTTTGCCAGTTGAATAAAACTTGCTTTATGATGGGGCGTTTCGTTATAGAGCCAGATGAGTATTTCGCCGTAGGGCGTTTTAATTTGTGCTACCTCCTTTTTTTTTTGGCCAACAACATTGGTTGCAAAAAACAGCAGCAGAAAGATAAAAATATTTTTCATGGTATTTCTCACATTATTTTTTAAAGTTTGTAAAAGGGCTTATTAAAAGAAACCAAAAACTTTGTCTTCCTTTTGGCTCAAACTCGGCCAGGCCGTAGGTGATTTCTTTTATTGGTATATATTTATAAGTCTTAAAAATCTTGTCCCAAATAATAAGCATGTTGCCATAATTAGAGTCTGTATATTCCTGTAGTTTATGGTGGTGTATTTTGTGGAGATTGGGTGTTACAAATATTTTTCCGAATGTAGCATCAATCCACTTCGGATAATTAATACTGCTGTGATGAGGAAAAAACAATGGCATATAAATTACCCAGCGTATAATTAAGATGTTTATGTCTAATCCAAAAATAAATGCAGCTACTAAAATAGAGGCATTGTCAAGCAGCACATCAAATGGGTGAGCCCGCAATGATGTGGAACTGTCCATTGCTGTGTCGCTGTGATGCACCCTGTGCAGGCGCCAAAATATGGATAGCGTGTGATTCACCCGATGTGCCCAGTAAGCAACGAAATCAATGGCCAACAAACCAAATAATATTTGTAACGAATAGGCAATGTGCGCCTGGTTAAAGAGGCCGACCTTGTTATTTGCAATCCAGTCGCAGCAAAATACAAATGCTGTAGCAGTGGCCAGGTTTACCACAATATATCCAGCCTGTAATAATATACCCGATAAGGAATGCAATAGATTTTTCTCAATGGCAAAAGGCTTTTCCACCAGTTGTTCCAAAGTAAAAAAGAAAGCGAAAACTATAATCATCATCAGGTCGGTATTGCTGCTGACGAGATAGTTAAAAATTTTGTCCATGTATTTTGTTTAGTGTGATATCAACCATGAGCCATTACTAAAAACTCTGCCTGGCTTCGTGTCCTTAGGAAATATTTTAAGTCAATACCAAATTCTTAAAATCTTTTTCTGCTTCATCAGCTTCCATGCAGTCCAGTTTTTCCAGGTGTTTTCTCATCCTCATCACCATGATAAAGAGCAGCGAAAGCAGGGCGAATATCCCTACAATAAGAAATACATATTCCCAGGCAAAAGCGTTTTTTAACGGACCCAGCAAGGATGCGCCAACTGCCCTGCCCATATTAGATATAGCCATATAAAGGGTGAACTGTGTGGCCGCAACCCTACACCAGCATAATTCCATACCAATGGCAAAAGAGCCGATGGTAATAAACACATACAACACATAATACAAAGCCATAAATCCTGTGATAATAAACTCCCTGTTCCAAAAGGATTTTAATAAAAACATTCCTGCAAACAAGGCTAACAATACAACAAGGTAAATGCTGATCATCCTTCTCTTGCCGAATTTATCTGAAAGGAAACCGCCCGCAACCATGCCCATTAATCCACTTACAATATTCACAGTAGAAAATATATGGGAATAATTCTCGTTGCTCCATCCTGCTTTCTGTATGGTGAATACCGGGAACACAGCATCAATTAATCCTACACCGGTATTAAAAGAAAAGAACGCTATTCCCATTAATAAACTGGATGGTAATATAAATACGCTGAACAGGCTTTTAAAGATTTGGGCAAAACTGTGCAACTGTATTTTTGCCACTCCAGGCGTGGTTTGGCCACTGGTCCAGGGCAGCAATTTTTCACCGGATCGCTCCCGCAAAAACAGTGGTACCAGCATGATGATGGAAACCGCCGCAGAGAGTGTAAGAATCGCCGGCTGAAATCCATGCCTGTTAAGAATATAAGTACCTGCTACGAGCGAAAGGGAAGAGCCTACTGTTTTTGCTCCCCACATCACACCATTGGCTCTTGCCTGCTCATTAACAGGAACTATGTCAATGGCCATGCCATCCGTGGCCACGTCCTGGAAGGCGCCAAAAAAGCTAACAAAGAACCCAGCAATCATTAGTCCGGATAAATTATTTAGCGGGTCATGCACCATTGACATTGCGATAAAACTTACCATCAATCCCAGTTGGCCAAGCAACACCCAGGGTCTTCTTCTTCCCATTGGTAAATAACTGAATCGGTCCATTAACGGTGCAATAATTATTTTAAAACTCCAGGGTATGCCAATGACACCAATGAAGGCACCAATTTCGCCAGGCGTTTTGCCATTCATTGCCAACCAGGCAGGAATACCAAAATAGGTCATTCCCTCCGGTATGCCTTGTGCAACATACAGGATGGCAAAACTGAAATAGCGAAGAAAAGGATGGTCAGAAAGTGCGGGCCATTCCTTACTTTCTTTTAGCGGGATAGTTTGGGTCATTTTTTTTTGCGATTTAAATTGCAATCGGGGTTTATTGTTAATGAATGTTTTTTATTCACCTTAGTGT
>JBGSIG010000801.1:0-6200 GCA_041742655.1 Ferruginibacter sp.
TACAAAAAATACTCATTAACAAATACAAAAATGAAATAAGCCACAAGCTTAATTATTAGCATTTTGTATATATTGACGTATTATTTTTGTTTAAAGTGGAAAACTAATCCGGCTGAAAACCGGGTTTTAACAAAAATCCAAGCTTTTTAGCCCGAAATTTGCAATCCGTTTAAGAATTTTTAAATCCTTCTTAATCTTTATGAAAAAGTTCCCCTTTAAGAAAATAGATCTCTTGTTTTCGTCACTGATCATCTTATGTTTACCTATTCCCTTTGTTTTCGCAAAAGCAAAACCGGTAGAGCCTACGGTGTGTGCAATGGCCGATGTGCCTTCTTATTCCTTAGCAAATTTTCAAAAGTGGAAAGCAATCGGCGATCCAACCGATAACTCAATACTTTATGACGATTTAAATCTTGGTTCGTTGGGATTGGCCCGGCAGGCATTTGATTATGCTCTAAAGGGTTTTGAGATAATGAAATCAAAGGGTGAATTGGCCAACGAAAATATTATCTCAATTATAGATTTTAGCAAGCCCTCTTCTCAGAAAAGATTATTCGTAATTGATCTGGAAAACAGCAAGTTGCTGTTTAATACTTATGTGGCTCATGGGATGCAGTCCGGGGGAGCTTTTGCAAAACGATTTTCAAACAAACCTAAAAGCCTGCAGAGTAGCCTTGGTTTTTATGAAACCCTTGGTACCTATATGGGCGGAAACGGTTATTCGTTAAGGCTGCAAGGTGTAGAGAAGGGTATTAATGACAATGCCAACAAACGGGCTATTGTAATACATGGCGCTGATTACGTAAATGAAAACATGATTCGATCAAAAGGTTATATTGGCCGGAGCTGGGGTTGTCCTGCATTGCCAGAGCGGTTGCATAGGGCTATTATTGATGTAATAAAAAACGGAACCGGCCTGTTCATTTTCAGCCCGGATAATAGGTACCTTAGCAAGTCACGGATATTGAACCAGTCAACTGGTCGCCTGGTGGCAAGTAACAGATAATTTTCAAATAAAAGCAACATAAAATTTAGATCCCCTGGCTATGCCGGGGGATTTTTGTTTTACAATTTCATGGCATAATAATAACTTCACCAAAATAATCATAATAATGAACATCAGGGAGCAGTTAAAAGGAACAGGTGTGGCGATTGTTACGCCATTTAATGAAAACGAATCAGTGGATTATAATGCACTGGAAAAATTGATTGACTTCATCATCAGCAATGGAGTAGAGTATGTGGTTACGCTGGGTACTACCGGCGAAACGCCCACACTGGATAAACAGGAAAAGCTTGACATCATCAACTTTACTTTCGAAAAAGTAAACGGGCGTGTACCCGTAGTAGTTGGTATTGGTGGAAACAACACAAAAGAGTTGATGGAACAGGTTAAAACATATCCTTTGCAAAAAGCAGCGGCTGTATTGAGTGCTTGTCCCTATTACAATAAACCATCCCAGGAAGGTATTTTTCAACATTATAAAATGATAGCAGAGGCATCGCCAAAACCAATTATACTATACAATGTACCTGGCCGTACAGGCCGTAATATGGAAGCATTCACCACACTGCGTTTGGCGAATGAGGTTCCCAATATTGCAGGCATCAAAGAAGCCGGCAACAACATCAGCCAGTGTATGCAAATTTTGCGTGACAGGCCGAAGGATTTTTTGGTGGTAAGCGGTGATGATGATTTAGTATTGCCCGAACTTGCCTGTGGTATAGATGGTGTTATCAGTGTGGCAGCCAATTGTTATCCCAACCAATTTTCTTCGATGGTGCGGGCTGGTTTGCAATTTGATTTTGCAACCGCAAAAAAATTAAACGACCCTTTACTGGAAGTATATAACTTACTGTTTACCGAAAATAACCCTGCAGGTGTAAAAGCATTTTTAGCTGAAATGGGTTTAATAAAAAATATCGTACGATTACCTGTAACTCCATTGAGCGAAACCGTGCATCAGAAAGTGAAAGCTCTTGTACAAAATAAGATCTAACATCAAAACGATTGTGGAATGCTAAAAAAGTGCAAGAAGGTGGTTGCGTTGCTGTGCTTATTGCAGTCGGTTGCTGTTATTTCATTTTCTCAATTTACCGTCACCATAAAGATTCAATCCAGGCCGGGCACCCATGCAAAAGACACTGTTTTTTTGTCCGGCAATTTCAACAACTGGCATCCACATAAAAATGGTTATGGTTTTTCGCAGCATGACGTATATGGGGAGCTAAAGATAAAAGATTTACCTGCGGCGAATTATGACTTTAAGTGTACCAGGGGCGAATGGCAGAAAGTGGAATGTGCTGCCAACGGCGCCGACATTGATAATCATCATTTGGCTCTAAAATCTGATACCACTATTTATATTTCTATTGCTGCATGGAAGGATGATTTTAAAGCTTCAGTTAAAAAGCATACTGCGTCATCAAATGTAAAAATCATTGACACCGCATTTTTTATTCCGCAACTGGAAAGAAAGCGAAGGGTCTCGATTTATTTGCCCCCTGGTTACAAAACAAGTACTAAAAAATATCCCGTAATTTATATGCAGGATGGGCAAAATATTTTTGATGAATTCACGGCTTTTAATGGTGAGTGGCGGGTAGATGAAAGTATTGATTCACTAATAAAAAAAGGTGCTCCGCCCTGCATTGTAGTGGGGATTGATAATGGCCACGAAAGAATGCAGGAATATAACCCGTACGAGGATGAACAATTTGGGAAAGGCGAAGGCGATAAGTATGTTTCGTTTGTAGCTGAGACGCTGAAACCCTCTATCGATAGTAGTTACAGAACGATTACTGACCCGAAGAATACAATTATTGCCGGTAGTTCTATGGGCGGCCTGATAGCCTATTACGCTACGTTAAAGTACCCGGAAGTATTTGGCAAGGCGGGTATTTTCTCTCCTTCATTTATTGTGGCCCCTGGAATAAAAAAGTTATCCCTTTCCGATGGAGATAATTTAACAGGGAAATTATTTTTTTATATCGGCGAAAAGGAAGATGAAAACAATTTGCAGCAGGTAGATGATATTGTTACAATATTAGGTAGAAATTCTAAAGTGCTTATTTATTATGCTGTTGACCCTTTGGGGAGCCACAATGAAAAATCATGGCGCAAATGGTTTCCGGCTTTCTACCGGTTTATTTTGGCAGATGGGTTTAATGAAGTGATTGATTTAGGGAAGTGACAGTCTTATTATAAAGAATCGGAAACAACAGTAACACTTCGTCTTTTTATTGCTCCAATATTTTTCTTTACACCAAAAATCAACAGCCACAAACAAATACCTATTTCTCCGATGCTTGCCGGCAGGGTGATATAAGACGAGACACCCATTTGATAATAATTTTTAAAAAGAATAGCGCCTGATAAATCTACCAGGTAGCCAACACAGCCTATCATTAAAAATACGCCCAATACTTTTGGTAAAAATCCAGATTTAAAAACTAAATAACCAAACGGAAATAACCACAGGCCCCAAAATACGGCAGAAACATGATTGCCATGGCCGTACTGCTCCAGGTAAAACATTACCTGGTGTTGAAATTGTTCTATCCCAAAAGTTTGTTTATAGTTGGCGTCCGTTAAAAGAGAGAGAATCCCCATCTTATTTGTCATGTTTGATAACGAAAGCGGCACACTAATGAGCGCCAATATCACCATCAGTTTTGCATATTTTTCATTTACTGGTTTAAGCAGCTTATACAAAGCCAGCGGCAGGAAAGCAAAAAAGACATAACAAGCAATGCCACTTAAAATTTCCATTCTAAAGAGGAACTCGTTGTTCATGATATTTGTTGTGGTTTCCGTTGGGTTATCCCACACAATTAATTTAGAGGGCACATAAGCCAGGCTAAAAATTCCTGAAATCACTACACACAGGTAAAGTAAGCCTGCTATTCTTGCGGTTTTTTTGTTAGGCGATGTCTCAGGCATTTTTTTAAATCACTTTTTTAAATTCAATTGGTATAATACGGATGATAAGTAACTAAGTTACAATTTTGGAGAAGAATTTTTGACATCAGGGAGTTTGTGTAAACCTGCAGGAAATGGGGAACACGAATACTGCTGCCTGTATTTAAGCGGTGCGGACTTTTAAATATTACGCTGGTTGCCGTTTGCAAAACTCGAATTAAATTCTAAAGCTAACGCCCTGTAGCGCTAATTCAGTATTTTCAAAAACCTCCTTTGCTTCGGCCAAAAACTCGTCCAGTATTTCGTATTTGCTGGAAAAATGCCCGATCAATAATTTCTTTACTTCTCCTTTTTGGGCAATCGCTGCCGCCTGTACGGTGGTGCTGTGAAAACGTTCTGCAGCCCGTTGGTGCAGCTCTTTAAGGTAGGTAGTTTCGTGGTACAATAAGTCAACATATTTTATTTTTTCTACGAGTGTTTCGTCATAAATGGTATCGGCGCAGTAGGCGTAGGTTTTTGGCCTAACGCCAGGTGTGGTCACTTCTTCGTTCGGAATGATGGTGCCTTTTTTGGTAACGTAATCCTCGCCCTTCTGTAATTTTTCGTAAAAACTATTTGGTATTTCGTATGATTTGGCCCGGTGGGTATCAATTTTTCGTGGATTTCTTTTTTCCGTAAACAGAAAGCCCCAGCATTCTATGCGGTGTTTAACACTAAAACTCTCTACAATAATTTTTCCATCGTTTACAATGATGCCTTCCGATGTAATAGGGTGAAAATAAAGTTTGTAAGATAACCTGACATCTGCCACCGTTAATTGTAAGGTAATAATTTGTTCAATTGCTGCTGGTGCATGTAAATGGAGGTCATGTTTGCGGTTTAGCAGGCTCATGCTTGTTAATAAACCTATCAGGCCAAAATAGTGGTCGCCGTGCAGGTGCGAAATAAAAATATGATTGATCCTGCTTCTCCGGATTTTATATTTAGCCATTTGTGTCTGTGTACCTTCGCCACAATCTATCAGGTAACATTCGTCAATGGCCTGAAGCACATGGGCCGTCGGATTCCTGTCCCACGAGGGTATAGCAGAGTTGTTACCAAGTATGGTTAAAGCTAACATAGTTTATAAAGGGTTGAAAATTTGGTGCAAAAATAAACTTAATATACAGTAAACAGATTAAAAACAGGGAATATTGCCCGGCGAAATGCAAAAAATCAGGAATTGGTTCCCTTACTCCATATCGTCCAATAACTCCCTTTCAATTTCTTCCATTTGTACAATGTCCCAGGCCTCACTTTCAGTGGGTGTTACATTCATCACCTCAAGTAATTCCATTTTATCAAAAAAATCTTCCACTTGGGGCTGCAGGTTACATATAACAAATGAACAATTATGTTCGTAAAAATTCTGTTGAAGATTAGCCAGTTGCTCATAACAGCTTTCCTCCATGCTGCTAACGGATTGCATATTTAATACAATATGCTGAATGTCTTTTTGTTGGTAGGTAAGCAACATTTTTGTTAATTCTTCTGTCATTATTGCAGTAAGTTTTACATCATTCGGCGTAATAACATTAAATTTCTCTTTGGTATCTATTTTGACATTCATTAAATAAGTTTGAAGTTTTTGACGTTATGTTCTTTGTAAAGTAAAGAAAATTCTTGTTTAATTTTTTTAGAAAACAACGTTAACTTTTTTTGAAGTTAACCAACTGTAATCTTCCACTTGTAGAATTCGGCATACGCCGGAATTATTTAAATACTCTTTTTCTCTTTTTTAACATATTAACATTTCATCTTTTCAGCAAACTTTATCTAATAAATAATCGTTATTATTGTACAAGCTAAATTCAATACGGAATGGATAACAATTTTTCAGCACAAGTAAAAGAAATCATTTCTTACAGCAGGGAAGAAGCACTTCGCCTGGGAAATGATTTTATTGGTACCGAGCATTTAGTGTTGGGTTTAATAAGAGACGGCGAAAACACCGCTATCAAAATATTAAAATCATTGAATGTTGATCTTTATGAATTGCGTAAAGAAATAGAGGTAGCCGTAAAAGATAAGACAGGGAAAAATATCGCTAATATTAATTCTCTCCCTTTAACAAAGCAGGCAGAAAAGGTAATTCGCATTACCGTACTGGAAGCTAAAGCGCATAAAAGCGTAATGGTAGAAAGCGAACACCTGATGTTGTCGATTTTAAAAAATAAAGAAAATATTGCTACACAAATTTTAAACCAGTTTGATGTGGACTATGACATCTTTAAAAATG
>JBGSIG010000802.1:0-2085 GCA_041742655.1 Ferruginibacter sp.
ACCTAACATTAGTCATTATCCGGCCAATAATCAAGCGGCAACAACGTTGCTAAATTTTCGCTCCACGACCAGTAGCCCGAATTAAATAAATCAACACCATCATAAAAGAATCCGTTGCTCAAAATTTCGATGGAACTATTATTAACTAAGGTCACCAACGATACCGGGTGCACAGGTACCCGGTTTAAATGAAAATGTTCCAGGTAAGATCTGTCTTCTTTTATTTTTGTATAGGTAATATGCAGGTAGTCTGAAAATTGCATACCTGCTGTAATACTATTTACATAATAGCCAACACTATCGCCGCTTAACAGGGTAGGATAAACAATTTCTTTTTCGGCAGGCTGCTGCAGTATATTTTCAAAATAGCGGGACGAATCTTTATATTTTTCGTTGCCAGCATTGTTGCCATTAGTACCGACAGCCATTACGCCACTTGCATAAAGCGCTTTTACCCGCTGCCTTTCAGTGTTTTTAATTTTTACTAATTTTCTCATTTCAAAACCCTCTTCATTGATTTTATTTCTAAACAGGCTGCGCATAAAATGCATCTGCGAGCCATAGTAAACTTTTTGCCTGTTTAGTTTCCAGCGGTTTTTAAGCCCGCTGCGTTTTGTTTCCATGGATTTAAATAACGGGTATCCCTGGTAAATAAGTAACCGCGAATTAAAATCAAATTGAAAAGATTCCAGGCTGTAATGAACAATATAACCAAGCGATTTATTTTCTATTACGATTGATTCATCGGCAAACACTTTCAATACACCTTGTTTTTTATAATTTCTAAACCTGATTGTCTCGGGGTTCTTTATTTTGCAATTGGCTGCATAGGGTGTAAGCCCAATAAAATTTTCTACAAAAAAATTGCCCCATACACTCCAGCCTTCAACTGTGTACCCACCTACAACTACTTCATCCAAAGCCTCAATCTTTGCTTTTAATGCAATATTCAGCGGCGCAGTTATTTTTTCGGGTTCAATAGTTTGCAAAAAAGTTTCATACCCCACACACGATACCACGAGGTCAATCCTTCCATAACCAACATTGTCCAAAGTAAATTCACCATTGCTTGCAGAACTGGTTCCTTTTGTTGTGTTGCTAAAAAAAACACTCGCTGCCCTGATAGGTATTTTTGTTTGTGCATCTACAATTGTTCCGGTTATTTTATTTTGTGCGCCGGCGAACAATAAAGCAAGCAGCAGGGCGGTGGTGAGAAAACTTTTTTGCATATTTAAATTAGTGCGCAAAAATAGTAAAACAATTGGTAGAACATCACGCCTCGAACTCGGCAGGTGTCCTCTGTAAACGAAACAAAACACAGCGATTTTATTTGAACCGTAAGACAAATACCTAGGGGCGTCGTTAGCTAAAAGGTCGAAGAGTAGTCGAAAGAGATGACATCTTTTTGTAATACTTTGCAATATCGAATACTTTTCGAAAAGATGCCATTTCTTTGGTAGTAAGGCTGTAAAAAGGCAATCCTGCATTATTGGCTCCATAGGAGCCTCCTCCTTGTAAAAAATATCTGCCGCTGATTCCTGCTACAAAGGAGCAGCCCTTCTTGCTGAATGATTTAGATATGGAGCGTACCTACGGCACGCAAATGCTGTGATAGTAGTCTTGTTACAAAGCGATAACTCCTACGGAGTTTAAATCAGTCAAAATTTTTTTTGCCGGTGACAAGGTTCTAATACTAAATGATACTGAGTTGTACAGGCAATGCGTTTTTTGTATTTTACCATAACACTAAAATTTATTTTATGCCGGTAGAAATAAGAGAACTAATAATAAAAGCGACGGTGGCGATTGATTGGGAAAATAAAACAGCAACGGAAACAGGCGATAATATTGTTTGTTTAAGGTTGCCCAATGCAAAAACCATTGCCAGTTATGTTGAAAGATATTTCATACAACAGCGGAAAGAAACTTTATCATTTGATCAGGCGTCACTTGCCGCCTTCATGGCTCAGTGGCAAGCATCACTATAGAAATGAAGGCTTGATTTATTGCAGGCAATGATACGTGTAAGTATGGTATGTTTACTGTTCTCCATTGTGCAAGAAACTTTTCTATACAGTAGCAAAT
>JBGSIG010000803.1:0-5071 GCA_041742655.1 Ferruginibacter sp.
TTCTTGTACGCACCACATCATTTAATGACCCCCCCAATTGCTGCAATGCCTTTTCAATTTTTTGAAAGATAAATTTTGTTTGCGCATACAGATCTCCTTTGCCAATAACGGTATCGCCATCCATTGCAGTTGTGCCCGCCACTTCAATAATATTGCCCACTTTAACCGCTCTCGAGTAACCTACAATATCTTCCCAGGGAGAACCTGAACCAGTTTGTTGCCGCATGTTTCTAATTTTTCACCAAGTTATACCAATGTTTACGAAAAACAGTCGAGGGCAATTTTTAGCCGTTAAGGCGTTAAGACGTCTAGGTTTGAAAGAAACAAAAAATGGCTTATGAATTTTGCCGCCCTGAGCCTATTATCCGGAATAGAAATGAAGATAGGACTCCCATTATGTCACCTCGATATAAGTAGCCTCTAAGAGGTTAAGAAAGAAATAACAAACGCCTTAACGCCCTACCGGCAAAACAAAATCAAAAAAACGTCTAAACGCCTCAACGGCAAAAACAAAATTTTGGAAATAAGGAATCTTTTTTTAGATTTGTCTAAATTTTAATTTAGATAGCATGAACTATTCTGTTTCAGAAGAAAACTATATCAAAAGCATTTATCACCTTCAGCAACAAACCGACACCGTTACTACCAATTCGCTGGCAAACGAATTACATACAAAACCTGCGTCGGTTACTGATATGCTGAAGAAACTGCAGACAAAAAAACTGGTGGAATATGAAAAATACAGGGGTTTTAAATTAAATGCCACTGGCAATAAACTTGCCCTGAATATTGTACGCAGGCACCGCCTTTGGGAATTTTTTTTAGTGAATAAACTTGGCTTCGAGTGGGATAAAGTGCATGCTATTGCAGAAGAGTTGGAGCATGTAAGCAGCGCTGAACTGATAAAAAGATTAGACAGTTTTTTAAATTTCCCTCAGACAGATCCACATGGCGACCCGATACCCGACACCAACGGAAAAATGGCCGTGATAAAACAATTGAGCCTGGCAGAAATTGCTGTAAAGAAAAATGTGGTAGTCAGTTCAGTCGGCAACCAATCGCCGGAAATGCTGGAGATGTTAAAGCATTATAATATTGCAATCGGCACAATCCTAAAAGTAAACAGGCATTTTGATTTTGATGGATCGGTATAAATTAATGTATCACTTAAGGCTCACTGCATTATCAGTGCATCTGTTGCAACAAATATTTTTGTACACCATGACTAAACAATTACACAACGACAATTCTTTAAGCGAAGTACATCAAAGTATTGATACAACCGTTGGCAAAAAAACTGGGCTGAGAAAAATATTGTCCTTTTTTGGCCCGGCCTACCTTATCAGCGTAGGTTATATGGACCCGGGCAACTGGGCTACAGACCTGGCCGGTGGCAGTAAGTTTGGCTATACCTTAATATGGGTGCTGCTGATGAGCAACCTGATGGCATTGCTGTTACAGGGCCTTTCTGCAAGGTTGGGCATTGTAAGGGGACGTGACCTGGCACAAGCTAACAGGGAGGCCTACCCTAAATATGTAAACTTTATCCTGTACATTTTTGCAGAAATAGCGATTGCCGCATGCGACCTTGCTGAAGTGTTGGGCATGGCCATCGGTATACAATTGCTAACCGGCCTGCCCCTGGTTTGGGGAGTTTCCATTACGGTGTTTGATACCTTTTTATTATTGTACCTGCAATCGATGGGTATGCGTAAAATGGAAGCATTTATTATTGCACTTGTTGCCGTGGTAGCAATCTCATTTTTAATTGAAATAATATTAGCCAAACCCGATTTTGGGGAAGTAGCGCTGGGCCTTATCCCAAATGGACTCTCGGATGAAGCACTCTACATCGGTATTGGTATTATTGGTGCAACCGTAATGCCGCATAATTTATACCTGCATTCTGCCCTGGTGCAAACACGAAAAATTGAGCGAACGGATGCGGGCATAAAACAAGCTATAAAATTTAACAGGATAGACACCACCATAGCACTAAACCTTGCATTTTTTGTAAATGCCGCAATATTGGTGTTGGCTGCCACCGTATTTTTTAAAAGCGGAAACTCGCATGTGGCAGAAATAAAAGAAGCCCACAGGTTACTTCCTGGCTTTTTAGGAAATCTTGCACCGATACTTTTTGCGGTTGCGTTGATTGCAGCCGGACAAAGCAGTACCGTTACCGGTACGTTGGCAGGGCAAATAATTATGGAAGGTTATTTAAGCTTGAGGGTGAACCCGTGGCTGCGGCGTTTAATTACAAGGCTTATCGCCATTATTCCGGCGCTGATTGTGATTATCATTTATGGCGAAAATAATGTGGACGCACTCTTAATTTTCAGCCAGGTTATTTTAAGTATTCAATTGGGGTTTGCTATTATTCCGCTGATACATTTTGTGAGCGATAAAAAAACAATGGGCAAATTTGCCATTCCAATGCTTACAAAAATTGCAGCATGGGTAATTGCATCGGTATTGGTTTTCCTAAATTTAAAAATGATTGTAAATGAAGCAACCGGTGTTTTCGTGGCTGATGCAATTATTCCAAAAATCCTCTTGTCTTTCACCGGCATTTTATTTTTAGCACTACTTGTTTACATCACAATATTCCCTTTGCTGGGCAGAAGAAAAAAAACAGCTTCAATACAAATGCATGCAGCTGTTCATACACTTAAAGACCTTGTTATACCACAATTTAATAAAATTGCCATTGCGCTCGACTTTAGTGAAAACGATGAAAAACTACTGGCATTTGCATTGGGGCAGGGTAAACAAAATACCCACTACATGCTGGTACATATTGTAGAAAGCGCCTCCGCTAAATTATTGGGCAGCGACAGTGATGATTATGAAACAAGGAAAGATAAAGAGCGTATGGATTTTTATGTAGACTATTTACAAAATTTGGGGTATACTGCCGAAGGCTATCTTGGATTTAGAAACAGGGCAAAAGAAATTGTAAGAATTGTAAAAGGGCTGAAAGCAGATATGCTGGTGGTAGGCGCACATGGCCATACCGGATTAAAAGATCTTATTTATGGTGAAACAGTGAATAGTGTACGGCACGAATTGAAGATTCCGGTGTTAGTGGTGAACGTGTAGAGAGGTGAGTCGAGAGTAGTGAGTAGTGAGTGGCGAGTGGTGAATGCGAAGAGATTAGCCGTGAATGGTCAATGGGCAAAATGCGAAAAGAGTTTGTAATCAGTTAGAGATTAATTGGCAATGGGCGATATGCAATGGGCAATAAGCAATAGGAAATAAACAACAGTAAATAGCCAATAAGCAATAGCAAATAATAGGCACCGCAGTTCCTTCAAAAGTTCTAAATAGCTGTTAAACATTCAACATTGACCATTCACGATTGACGACTCACGATTCACCACTCACCCCTCACAAAATAACACTACTTATTCTTAGCCGCCTTCTCTCTTAAAATTTCCCTTGTTTTTAATCCAGATTCTTTCAGGTCATCCTTGCTCCAGTTGCCGAAATCAGATGCGGAATTTTTTAGTACGGAGCAGCTTTCATCCTTATCGGAAACAGACCAGGTTATCCAGCTTATTTTTCTTGCATCCATCCACTTTATCCATTTATTCCATTCATCATAATTGATGGGCCCGTCGCCAGTAGCCTGCATGCCCGCAGACTCTGACACAAAAAGTGGTAAGCCTTTGGCAAGTGCTTCATCGGCTCTGTCACGCAAAAGTTGTTTATGGGTTGCTGCATAAAAGTGCAGCGAGTACATTAAATTTTTATAACCGCTGATGGGATCTTCTGCCGGCAAATTAACATCCTGGTCCCAATGCGGACTACCTACGATGATAACATTTTCTTCATCAATTGCCCTGATAGTTGCAATAATTTCAGTAGAATATTTTTTTACTTCAGGCCATGTTTCATTGTCAGGTTCATTGAATATTTCATAAATAATATTGGGATATTTTCCGTATGTGGTAGCCATCTCCTTAAAAAATTCTTTGGCTTCCGGTAAATTAATGTTGTGGCTATGCCAGTCAATAATAACATAGATGCCTTCGTTAATAGCTGCCTCAATCACAATTTTCATGAGGCGCTTGTTTTTAGCCGAATCTTTGAGATAACCGTTGTTTGGCTCTATACCCATGGCTGCCCTAACCACATTACATTTCCAATCTTTGTATAACCATTTTACCGCTAACGCAGTGTAAAAGCGTGGATGAAAACAGCTCCACCCAAAACTCATTCCGTTTAGCACAATTGGATTGTCATGAAAATCCACCAACTGCGTGCCTTCCACTTCAAGGCGGCCATGTATTTTTACAGGCTGTGCTGTACTGTAACAGATAATACTGAAACAGAATAATAGCATTGCAAATAATTTCATTGTATTTATTTAAATTTTATAGTTTGAAGTGCTGATTTCTCATTGACAAGATTGCATTGCGGCATTTCATTTTACGAAGCCTGAAAGTTACAGGGTTTTCCTTTAAAAAACATTCTACCTGAGTAATACTTCACATCTTTAAAACATCCGAAGTCTTAAAAACACAGGATGTTTAGCTACCATCACCACTTCATAATTTTCTTAACACAAATTTCTAATTCTGCCGCAATTAATTTATGGTCGGCAAGGTCTGGGTGACTGTCGCAACCACTGTGATATTGTTTTGAAAAAAAATAGGTTGCCAGCTTTTTGTCTCCATTGTCATTAACTGTTTTTTTGATGGCTGATAAATAGTTTTTTAATACAGCGGTTAATTTTTCATCGCCCATGGGGCTGCTTAATAAAATAATTTGTGTGTATGGATAATATATTCTTAACTGGGTTATAAATTTTAGGTAATTGTTGCAGAAAATTACCGAGTCCTTTATTCCGTCATTTTGGCCAAGACAAACAGTCAATACATCAGGTTGGTAATTTTTAAAATCCCATTGCAGAGAATCGCCCCGCATATTAATTTTATCGAATACAGGTGGCATGATAATATTCATATTGCAACAGCTATGCATCAACCCAATACCCGACACCGAACTCAATACCCATTGTGCATTGAGATCTCTTGCCACCGTTGGTCCGTAGGCAAGGTAGGCG
>JBGSIG010000804.1:0-4033 GCA_041742655.1 Ferruginibacter sp.
AACGATGACGATGGCAACCGCGGTACCCGCATAAATTACGTAATGCAGTATGGCAACTATGGGTACACAGATGAAATGACCGGTGCCGGCTGGCAGGCAAACAGAACCAATGTGGAAGACTCTATTCCGCTGAAACACTGGCACCTGAACGATCCTGGCGAAGTTCCAAACCTTTTACAAACCTTTGCGGGCTCGCCAACAGGCATCATTGTTTACGAAGGCCACTTATTACCCAGGCAATTTCAAAATCAAATAATACACTGCGATGCCGGCCCAAATGTGGTGCGGTGTTACCCGGTAAAAAATAGTGGTGCCGGTTACTCTGCAGAAATAATTAATATTCTTAAAGGAGAAAAAGACCAATGGTTTAGGCCCGCCGATGTAACAGTCGCACCTGATGGTTCGCTGATAGTTGCAGACTGGTATGATCCTGGTGTAGGTGGCCATGCGGCAGGTGACCAAACCAGGGGACGAATATATCGCATAGCGCCGCCAGATACAAAATATTCTATTTCAAAAGAAGATTATACCACCCTTCCGGGTTTGATGAATGCGCTGCAAAACCCCAACCTGGATGTGCGTTATCATGCGTTTACAGCTTTACAACAAATGGGTGAAAACGCCGTACCCGACCTGGAAAAATTCTTTTCAGCCACACAAAATTCAAGGATGGGTGCAAGAGCTTTTTGGGTGTTGGTAAAAATGCCCGGTATCAATGCACAGAAATATATTCGGCAGGCAATTAAATCCGAAAATCCCGATTTGCGTATAACAGCAATAAGAGCTTCTGTAGAATTGAATTCGGATTTAATTGGTGTAGTAACAGCACTGGCGCATGATAGTGATGTGCAGGTTCGGCGTGAATGTGCACTTGCCTTGCGTCATAACAAATCGCCGGAAGCAGCTACATTGTGGGCTACACTTGCCATTCAGCATGATGGCAAAGACCGCTGGTACCTGGAAGCATTGGGGATTGGTGCAGACAGGCAATGGGACAGATTTTTTACAGCTTATCTCGCCATGGTAAAAGACCCGCTGCAAAACGATGCAACAAAAGATATTGTATGGCGGGCACGCACAGAAAAAGCTGTTACCTATTTAGCTATGCTTGCTGCCGACAGTAATCAACCTTTACAAAACAAGTTACGATATTTTCGTGCATTTGATTTTAATGCCGGCCCGGCAAAATCCAAACTTTTACTTAAAATGATTGCTGATAATAGCAGCAATGATACCGCGTTAAATAAGCTGGTACTGCATGCGCTTGATATAAAAACAGTAAACAATTCGGCGATTGCGCAAAAAGCATTGAACGAAGTATTGAAATCTGTAAAGGGTACCAACGAATACATTGAACTGGTAAGCCGTTACCAGGTAAAATCACAAAACGAAGATCTGCTGCAGTTGGCAATTGATAAGCCCCATGAAGGTGTTGGTAAAAATGCTGCAGGCTTGCTGTTGCAACACGGTGGAAAGAATATGATTTGGAAATTGATCAATGGAAAAGATACAACGCAACAATATGATTTGTTGGCGGCGTTGGCAAGGGTTGGAAGCAAACAGTCAATTGATATATTGCAAACAATTGCCTTATCAAATAAATATCCAATTGCGTTAAGAAAACAGGCAGCGCATAAAATTGGTAATAGCGGGGGCGGCGAAGCCAGAGTTTTAGAACTGCTAAAAAATAAAAAAGTTCCGGCAGAACTAATACCCGATGTGGTTGCCAGCGTAAGTGGTGCATGGCAAAAATCTGTACGCACGGAAGCTGCCAGCTATTTACCGAACGACGGCAAAAGTAAAACAGCTAAACCTGCACCAACCATGCAGCAATTGCTTGCGCTTAAAGGCAATGCGGAAGATGGCAAAAAAATATTTAATGCAGTGTGCGCCGTTTGCCACAAGGTAAATAATGTCGGTTACGATTTTGGACCTGCACTCTCTGAAATTGGCTCTAAGCTGCCTAAAGAAAGTTTGTTGGAATCCATAGTGCATCCATCAGCCGGTATTGGTTTTGGTTACGAAGGTTGGGAGTTGAAAATGAAGGATGGCTCTACTATTTCGGGCATTATCTCCAGCAAAACAGAAACCGATATCGACATTAAATTTCCCGGCGGTTCACACCAGCAAATTAAAACCAGCGCTGTACAAACCATGACGGAAATGAAACAATCCATGATGACAGAAGGGTTGTACGAAAACATGTCGGCGCAGGATTTAGCTAACTTGTTGCAGTATCTTGAGGGTTTGAAGAAAAAATAATTGCTAAAATATTACCGAAATAGAAAGAAGTTTTTGATTGTAATATTTTGTTCATTAAAAAAACATTTACATGCCGGCATCGTCACCACTAAGCCAGTTTCTTAAATGGGAAAAAGAAATTCCCAATGAGGTTTTTTTACGCCAGCCATTTAACGGCGAATGGAAAACCTGGACCTGGGCAACCGCAGGCATTGAATGCAGAAAGATGGCGCATGCATTACAGTTAGCTGGTTTACCACAGGGCAGCCATGTGGCCCTTCTTTCAAAAAATTGTGCCCACTGGATAATGGCTGATATTGCTATTATGATGGCGGGTTGTGTATCAGTGCCTGTTTATCCTTCTTTATCTTCAGCTTCTATAAAACCTATTTTGGAACATAGTGATGCCAAGGCAATAATCATTGGCAAGCTGGACGATTACAATGAACAAAAAGCAGGCATACCCAAAAATATTGTGGTCATTAGTGTTGAAGTTTATGGAAACCAGGAAGAACAAACATGGGAAAAAACCATCAACAGTTTACAACCAGTAAAGGAATTATACAACTGGCAACAAGATGATATTCTTACCATCATTTACACTTCCGGCACCACCGGAAATCCTAAGGGGGTGATGCATGCCGTGAGTGCGATAGATGCAGTAGTGCCTGTGATGAGTATTGCATTAAAGTTATCCGCCCGGCTTCGGCTTTTCTCCTATTTACCACTAAGCCATATTGCAGAACGGCTTGCAGGAGAAATGAATGGCCTTTATAATGGCGGTAGCATTAGCTTTAGCGAAAGCCTGTCGAGTTTTGCCGAAAACCTGGAAGATACCCAACCGAATTGTTTTTTAGGAGTACCACGTATTTGGGCAAAGCTGAGAGACGGCGTATTAAAAAAATTACCGCAAAAAAAATTAAACTTTTTACTGGCCATTCCAATAATAAAAAACATTGTCAAAAAAAGTATTCGCAAAAAACTGGGCCTGGCAAAAGCTTCCACTATCCTTTGCGGTGCTGCACCAATAGGGGTCGACTTGTTGTGTTGGTTTGAAAAATTAGGTATTAAAATTTTAGTGGCCTATGGTATGACGGAAGATTGTGTGTACAACCATATTGAAAGACCTGATGATTACAGGCTTGGTTCTGTTGGTAAACCGCTACCTGAACTGCAAACAAAAATTACTGCCGAAGGTGAAATAAGGGTAAAAACCAAGGGCCAGATGAAGGGCTACTACAAAGAACCAGCATTAACAGCAGAAGCATTTGATGAGGAGGGCTACATTAAATCAGGTGATATGGGTGAATACGATGCTGACGGTTTCCTATTTATTACCGGCAGGGTAAAAGACCAGTTTAAAACAGATAAGGGAAAATATATTTCGCCCAGCCCCATCGAAATTAAACTGATGCAAAATACCGATATTGAACAGGTATGCGTAGTGGGCATGGGAATTCCCCAACCAATTGCGCTAATTAATTTGTCAGAAGCAGGAAAACTAAAAACACCACTTGAGATAACAGAAAGTTTAGCTGCTTCACTTGCTGCAATAAATCCTTTGCTTGAAAAATTTGAAAGGCTGGAAAAAGCTGTGATCATAAAAGAGAACTGGACTATTGAAAATGGTTTGTTAACCCCTTCTTTAAAAATAAAAAGAAACCTTGTTGAAAAAGAACTGCTCCCATTTTATCCTCAGTGGTTTGGCGAGGTAGAAAAGGTATTGTGGGCGTAATTTTTTAAAGGGATACGAATAGTACAGTCGGTTTTAAATGAATTAACTTTAGAGGAT
>JBGSIG010000805.1:0-2890 GCA_041742655.1 Ferruginibacter sp.
TACTTATTTGTACACGGGTTTACCACCGGGGCCAATTAACATACCTTCCAAGAAGAGCATTGATGCGGTTCTCTACCCCGATTCGAATAAGTATATCTATATGTGCGCCAAGGCAGATTTTTCCGGAAGGCACGCCTTTGAAACCAACCTCGACGATCACAACCGCAATGCAGCAGCTTTCAGAAGGGAATTGAATAAAAGGCAAATATTCCGTTGAATCCTTTTGCACAAGCATCAGCTTGTCGAAATGCTCGCATTCAATCCTTTGATTTTACGTAGCTCGAAGTACAGATTAATTGTTAATAAATAGGTTTTTTGTCTTATTAGTCTCACCTTTGCAGCCTTTTTGGCAGAAATGCAAGACAATACAACTTGCGACTTGCTATAAACCCTATTGAATTCAACAACTATGGCAAGGATAGCAGATTATAAAAAGTTGATGGGCATTACCAATGCCGGCGATCTCAATGAACTGAAATCGGTATACCGTTCATTTATGAAAGCCAATCATCCCGACAAATTTCAAAACGATGATGAAATTGCCGAAGCGGAAGAGCGCAGCAAGAAGTTTATTGAGGCGTATCATTTTCTCGTGAGCATTGCCCCTGATACGCGCACCAAAAATCTGGAATCATACACTGAAACTATAACGAATGCCCAGGTTTTGAATTTTGAATATAAAACAGGAGTGCTCACACTGGATTTTTCTGACGGCAGAAGTTTTGAGTATTTCGATGTGCCGAGAGATATATACAATAAATTGATAAACGCAGATTCGCGCACCCGTTTTGCACGCCGTCGTATTTGCAGCACATTCGTATACCGCAGCGTAAATCAGGCTGTAGTGGTATAAATCACTTGCAGGAATTTTTCTTTGGTCTTAGCCAGGTTACTTAGTACAAGCACTTTCTAATAATGTGCCTAAAACTTATGGCTATTCGCAAATCTTACAAGCGATAGCATAATGGGCACTTCTATTAATACTCCTACCACTGTTACCAGTGAAGCACCTGATTCCAGGCCGAAAACCGCAATAGCGACGGCCACAGCCAGTTCAAAAAAATTGCTGGCCCCAATCATCGCTGAAGGCGCGCAGGTGCTGTACGGCAGTTTTATCCACTTCCCGCTGTACCATGTAATGAAGAATATAAAATACGTTTGAATTGTAAGAGGTATAGCAATGAGCAAAATATTCAAAGGCTGGGCTACTATTTTTTCACCCTGAAATGCAAAGAGAAGGATAAGGGTTGTAAGCAAAGCGAAAATAGAAACCGGCTTTAATCGTGGTAAGAAAACGCTTTTAAACCAGTCAGTGCCGTATTTACTGATAAGGTATCTGTTCACAATATATCCCGCCACAAGCGGTATCAATACAAATGTGATTACTGAAGTGATGAGAACTTCATACGGAATTACGAAATCAGTAATTCCCAGCAGTAATTGCACGATCGGAATAAATGCGATGAGTATAATTATATCATTTACAGAAACCTGAACGAGCGTGTAATTCGGGTCACCCGAAGAGAGATAACTCCACACAAAAACCATGGCGGTGCATGGTGCAGCACCGAGTAGAATGGCTCCGGCTATATATTCATTGGCCAGTTCAGGTGTGATCCAGGCCTGGTATATTTTAGTGAAAAACAGCCATGCAAAAATGGCCATGGTGAACGGTTTCACAATCCAGTTGATAATTACAGTCAGGCTCAGGCCACGTAAGTTTTTTCCTGATTGCCTTAGCGATGTAAAGTCAATTTGGGTCATCATCGGAAATACCATCATCCAGATAAGTATGGCCACTGGAATATTTACGTGGTAAATTTCCCATGAAGAGATTACCGCAATATCTTCTTTTATAAATGCCCCCAATCCTATGCCCACCGCGATGCAGAGAATTACCCAAAGAGTGAGATATTTTTCGAATTTTCCCAAAATTTATTTTCTGTTTAGTTTGAGTAAATTTTTACTTATCGAAATTAGACTGGTAAATTTCTTTTTTACAACCCAGTGTTGTAATGTGCGGTCGGCATTCATTTATGAAAAGGCAGTCTGTTCGTGAATCAGCAGCATCATTAAAGTAATTTCTGCACCAATCTGGCAGCATCGTTCATAATACGTTTCTTCCTGGAGTGGGGTGCCGTCGCTCACCTTAGGGTCATCATAAGTAAGAGCATACCGCTTCTCCGCACCAACCACCATTGGGCATGCTTCATCAGCATCAGAGCAGGTCATTACTGCTATAAATTCCGATTTTGGATTTTCAGCCGCATTGTACAGCTTCGAGTATGCCTTCAGGGTTTTGGCATCCGGACCAAAACCAATTTCGTATTGCGGGTTTATGGGCTCTTCAGAACGTATAATTTCAAATCCAACCATTCGCAAAGCATGCACCGCGGCAGGATTAAATGCTGTTGTTTCTGTGCCACCGGAGTACGTTGCAATATTATACTGTAGTCCTAAACGCCAGGCCAGAGCAGCAGTCCAAAGTTGTGCCATATGACTGCGCCTGCTGTTGTGTGTGCATATAAAATTCAAATGAGCTCCCTCACCTTTATTTACCTTTCTGGAAATAAAGTGGGCTAAATCACCTATCAGATTTTTGCGCGCATTTGGAATATCTTCAATCACTTCTGTGAATCGCGCAGCATGTATTTCTATTGCCGGGTATAACCGGTTAATTGCGGGAGGTAAATTCATTTTTTGAAAATAAACAGCGGTTGCATGAAAGGCAAAATGTACAGAAAAAAACTAGAACGCATTAAATTATTTTCATGTGCTTAGCAATTTTCGTATTATTTTAGGCCAAAT
Organism: Ferruginibacter sp.; assembly: GCA_041742655.1. Lineage (GTDB taxonomy): Bacteria > Bacteroidota > Bacteroidia > Chitinophagales > Chitinophagaceae > Ferruginibacter. The sequence goes on from JBGSIG010000805.1 coordinate 2,809, forward strand.
ATTTTTTAACGTCTAAACATTAAAACATGAAAAATTCAACCTATGTTGCATTCTTAGAGAGAAAGTTGAACAGTCTCTCTCT
>JBGSIG010000806.1:0-6047 GCA_041742655.1 Ferruginibacter sp.
TTGCTGCAATATAAATACATCCCATTAATTCGTCTTGGAGAAATGTATTTGACAAGAGCTGAATGTAATTTCCGGCTGGGCGGCATTCCTGTTGGTGCCACTCCACAAGCCGATGTCGATCTCATCCGCCAACGTGCATTAGTAGGGCCACTGGCGATAACGCTTGATAACATTATAGATGAAAGAAGAAGGGAAATTGCAGACGAAGGCCAGCGCAGCCATGACGTAAAAAGATTAAAACAATCTGTAACATCTTCAACAGGAACCTATACCTACGATGCCAACGAAATGGTTTTTCCAATACCCATCAGGGAAGTTAATGCAGCCGGTGAAAATGCGCTGGTGCAGAACCCCGGGTATTAATAATTGATAACGATATAAAATACAAAAGGCTGCAGGATACAAAACCGCAGCCTTTTTCATTTCTTTTGTTTACTATTTGTATTTAAATTTATCTTTCACAATTATAGTACAGTTATACCAGGCACACAAGCCATTTTGTTAGCAATTCACAATAGAAATTATTTCCAATTATAAATTTAAAAAGTGAAAAAAACAATCCTTTCCTTTACGTTAGTTATTGCTGCAATCCTTTGCCAGGCGCAGGTGAAGTCACCCGAAGCTTTTTTAGGATATGCCGTTGGCAGCAGGTATACACCCCATTATCAAATAGTGAATTATTTTAAGTATGTATCCGAAACAGTGCCTGGCATGGTGAAGCTGCAGCAATATGGCGAAACCAATGAACATCGCCCACTTTACCTTACGTTTGTGTCATCTAAGGAAAATGTAAACAATCTTGAAAATATCCGCTTAAACAATATGCGGCTGGCCAATCTTGCAAAAGATAAAGTAGCTGCGGTAGAAAACGGCCCCGCAATAGTGTGGCTTAGTTATAATGTACATGGCAATGAAACCTCGTCGTCTGAAGCGGCCATGCTTACCCTTTTTGCATTAATAGATCCGCAGAATACACAAACTAAAGAATGGCTGAAAAATACGTTGGTAATTATTGATCCCTGTTTAAACCCCGATGGCAGGGAACGTTATATAAATTGGTACAACTCAGTTGTAGGCAACACTTACAATCCATCGCTAAATGCCCGTGAGCGCAATGAACCCTGGCCCGGCGGAAGAACCAATCATTATAATTTTGACCTGAACCGTGACTGGGCATGGCAAACACAGGTAGAGAGCCAGCTGCGGATGATACAGTACCTTCGGTGGATGCCGTACGTGCATGTAGATTTTCATGAGATGCCTGTAAATGAACCTTACTTTTTTGCACCTGCGGCACAACCCTATCATGAGAATATTACTAAATGGCAAAGAGATTTTCAGTTATCAATCGGCAAAAACAATGCAAAGTATTTTGATAAAAACAACTGGTTGTATTTTACCAGAGAAACCTACGATCTTTTTTATCCATCTTATGGAGATACATACCCAACTTACAACGGCGCCATTGGATTAACGTATGAGCAAGGTGGTGGGTCGGATGCAGGCCTGGGCATACTTACAAACGAAGGGGATACGCTTACTTTATACAACCGGCTAATACATCATTATACCACCGGCCTCAGTACCGTAGAAATTGCTTCTTTAAATGCCGGAGCACTGGTAAAAGAATTTAAGCATTTTTTTAGCGATGCCGCAACCGGCTCCATCGGAACTTATAAAAGCTACGTTATTAAAATGAATGCGGGTGATGAAGGCCGGCTGCGAGCCCTGGAAAATTTACTGGATAAAAATGGTATACAATATGGCACGGCTTCTGGTAAAGAAAAGGGCTATAATTATCAAACGAAAAAAGAAGAAGATTTCACCATTGAGCGTGGCGATCTAATAATAAGTACTACTCAACCAAGGGCCGCCATGGTAAAAATATTTTTCGAACCTAATTCCCTTCTGGTAGATTCTCTAACTTATGATATTACTGCCTGGTCGTTGCCCTATGTGTATGGTTTAAATGCGTATGCTGTAAAAAAGCAGATTAATATGGCAGCAAAACGGGTTGATAGTTTTGTAAATAATGTTCCGGCAGATGTGTATGGCTATGTTATCAATTGGCAGGGAGTTTCGTCCGCTGCCGCTACTGCCCAGCTCCTCGGTAAAGGAATCAGAATGAGGTATGCAATCGCCCCTTTTGAAACGGTCGGCAAATCTTTCGGCAGCGGCTCGGTCATTATCACCAAAAAAGGAAACGAGAAATTTGGCAATGATTTATGGACAATTGTGAATGATGTCTGCAGTAAAAATGCTGTAACAACAAACGCAGTAAGCACAGGTATGGTGGACAAAGGATTTGATTTTGGAAGTGAAAATGTACATTTTTTAAAGGCACCAAAAGTGGCCCTGCTTACCGGCGAAGGTGTTAATGCCATTGCCGCAGGAGAGGTCTGGAACTTTTTTGAGAACGAATTAAAATATAGCATTACCCTTGTAAATGCTACGGATTTTGCAAGCACCGACTGGACCAAAGTTGACGTAATAATAATGCCCGATGGCCGGTATGAATTTTTAACGGACCAGGACGATGCCAAAATGTTTGAACAATGGATTAAAAATGGCGGCCGTGTTGTGGCGCTCGAAAGTGCAGTGGCACAATTATCAAAACAGGATTGGAGTACGCTAAAATCGAAAAACAATACCGACGACGACTCAACTCAAAAAAAGCAACCCTATGAGGCATTAAAAAATTATGGAGAGCACGAAAGAAAAGCGGTGGAAGGTAAAACACCAGGCTCTATCTATAAGGTAGATATTGATAATTCGCACCCGCTCATGTTTGGCTACCCGAAATATTATTATACCTTAAAAATGGATACCGTAGTGTATGAATTCATAAAAAAGGGCGGCTGGAATGTGGGCGTAATTAAGAAAGAAAACCAGGTGGCGGGTTTTGTGGGATATAAATTAAATAGCAAATTAAAAGATGGGTTGTTATTTGGTGTGCAGGAACTCAACAAGGGTTCCGTTACTTATCTTACGGATGATGTGTTGTTTCGTAATTTTTGGGAAAATGGTAAACTGATGTTTTGCAATGCAGTGTTTTTAGTAGGGCAATAATTTATGGAACAAATGCTTTAAAATAAGCGCAAATATTTTTTTAAGATTAGACATTAAGTTCGAAAAGCCTTTACTACTTTTTATTCGAGGCCGTCTTGGGCCGTCGATTTGTAACTATATGTCTAATCTAATTTCTTATCAATTTTCATTTATGAAACAATTTTTAGTAATCATTCTTAGCTGCAATTTATTTTTACTTTCTGCAACTTCGGCGCAAAACAAACAATCAGCAGTAAAGGGAAAGCTTTTTATTATTGGTGGTGGTAACAGGGGGCAAGCGTTGATGAAAACTATGGTTGCCACTGCGGCGCTTCGTACGAATGATTATGTAGTGGTATTACCTATGTCTAGTGAGGAGCCGGATACATCTTATTATTATTTCAAAGAAGGCTTTCAAAAAGCATGCACAAACGACATAGTGAATTTTAATTTTACTGCTGAAAAAGTTAATGATAAAAGCTGGCTCGATTCGCTGAAAAATGCCCGGCTTATTTTTATAACGGGCGGCGATCAACAACGGTTTATGAAAATAGTTTTACATACACGGGTGTACGATGCAATACATGAGGCATATAACAATGGAGCTACTATAGCAGGCAGCAGTGCCGGGGCTGCGGTAATGAGTAAAAAAATGATTACCGGAAATGAGTTAACGGATACTGTTTACAGGGCCACTTTCAAAAAAATTCATGATAAAAATATAGAGATTCAGGAAGGACTTGGTTTGCTAAAAGGTGCTATCATTGACCAGCATTTTATTGTACGAAGCCGTTACAACAGGTTATTTTCTGCATTGGCAAAATACCCGTCTTACGCCTGCATTGGTATTGATGAAGCTACTGCCATTATTGTACAAAATAATAAAATAACTGTTGCGGGCGAAAGCCAGGTTGTATTAATGCAAAAGCCGGTAGATTTAAAAATAGCCACCGGCGGGTTGGTAAAAATGAAAAGTGTTGAAGTAAGTATTTACACTGCGGGTGATACATTTTTTATTAATCAAACGCATTAAAATAAATGTTGATTTTTGATGGATTCAAATAGAAAAAAAATCGGGAATATATTATGACACTGAGGCCACTACTAATTGACGAAGATAAAAACCAGGAAATTTTTGCAAATCCTGATTGCAAGGAAATCTTTAAATCGTACCCTGACTATTATTACAAAACAGGCTATAACCCGCCATGGATAGGATATTTCGTGATAAGAGATGATAAAGTTGTTGGGGTATGCGGCTTTGTGGGGCAGCCCAAAGAAGGCAGGGTTGAAATTGCCTACGGCACTTTTAAACAATATGAAGGGCAAGGCATAGCATCATTTAGTTGCTGGGAATTAATGGCTATTGCCGTATCGGTTGATGCGCAAATTATCATTACTGCAAAGACGGCTCCCGAAGAAAATGCCTAGGTAACAATTTTAAAACGAAACGGATTTGTTTTTATTGGAATAGTACAGGACGAAGAGATTGGTGATGCATGGGAATGGGTGCATGAATAGCAATCTGGCGACGGCCATTTCCATTTGGAAACTATATTCTAACCACTTGTTTGTTTTTTCACGTAATTTTTTAGTGAGGTGTTGCTGATACTGTTCCAGCCTTCCTCAAAACTGGTAATGGCAAAATCTGCATTGTCTTCAGGAAACGTTTCTATTCCTTTATGCGTTTGTTGCAACAGTGTTTTTTTTCCTTTTAAAATAATTCAAATGGTACAAATGAAATACACTTGTCATCATAGTAACGCCAACTATAAGTAAGTTTATTTTCGGGAATCACTTCTGCAACCTCGCAAAGATGAACCGATTTTTTTTTCGGCGGGCCTCCTGTAAATTTAGATTTAAACCCTTTTTCAGCCTTAAATTCGGCAAGATCGAAATACCATTTTTTCATTTCATTTTTGTCAGTAATTGCTTTCCATAATTTTGCAACAGGTGCATCAAATGTTCGTTCTACAACAATAGGTTGAGTAGCCGTAGTTTTATTTTTTAAATGAATGCTTCTATATCTCTTTTTTGATTGATTAGAGGAGGTAATGATAAGGTCTTTATTATCTTGCGTGAATTATCTATAGAGACTGGCTAATCTTTCACCATTCACCATAACAAAGCACTAGCAATGACTTTTCATCCAGTTCACCAAATTATCCAGCACTTCGCTCCTGTTTATTTCATTCAGCATTTCATGCCTGCCATCTGTATATAATTTATACGAAATATCTTTTACCCCTGCAGCTTTCCAGTTATTAATCAATGCTACAACACCCTTTCCAAACAGTCCAACGGGGTCCTTATCTCCAGAAAATACCAATACCGGTATGTTAACTGGTAACATCCTGATATTTTTTTTATCAAAAGCGGCAGCAATACCTTTAAAAAAATAATGAAAAAAAAGTGCACTACAGGTAAACCCGCATTGCGGATCGCTAACATAAGCATCCACCACTTTTGTATCGCGGCTTAGCCAATCCGCCTTTGTTCTGTTGGGCTTAAAGTGACTGTTAAATTTTCCGAACGATAATGTATCAATTAATTTGCTTCTGTACCGTGGGCCAAATATTTTCATTTGTAACAAGGCAAGCGCAATACCAAAACCCATTAGCGGATCTTTCTTGCCATTGCTGGCAGATAAAATCAAACCGTCTATTTCGTTTCCATATAATTGAAAATAGCGTTGGCTTAAAAAAGACCCCATACTGTGGCCCAGTAAAAATATTTTTTGTTGGGGGTATTGGCTCTTCAGAAATTGCATCATAGTATGGATATCATCTACCTGCTTATAAAACCAGTTATGTTCCCCAAGCCCCTGGTCACTAAAATTCGCTACAGCTTTACCATGAGACCGTTGGTCGTGTGCATACACCGCAATGCCTTGTTGTGTTAAAAGTTCTGCAACAGGGCTGTAACGCTCTGCATATTCAGCCATACCATGCGCTATGTGCAATACACAGGCTGGATCATCATTGGGTAGCCAGGCATTC